>CAYWWM010000031.1:0-2423 GCA_964461735.1 uncultured Solibacteraceae bacterium
AGGTGTCGTGGCACGCGCCCGCGCGAATGCCCGGAATCTTGTTGGCCGCGATCGAAGCTCCGATCCCGCTGCCGCAAATCACGATCCCGCGCTCGGCTTTCCCTTCGAGCAAAGGCATCCCAACCGCTTCGGCGAAATCCGGGTAATCCACTGGTTCCGGCCCATTCGTGCCGACGTCGAGCACCGCGCACTTACGCTCGCGTAGGAAGGCGGCGATCTCCTCTTTCAACTGGAATCCGGCGTGGTCGGACCCCAGAGCGATCCGCATGGGGCTTCCTCCTGGGCGGTGTTCCGCCGCGTAAAAGTATACACACAATCCTGCTGCCTGACACGACGACAGGACCGGGGCGGGGAAGCGAGGATGCTGCTATACTGTCGCTACAGAAAGGGGGCGTTCCCATGCCCAGAGAAATGAACCGCAGAAACCGGAATGGCAGAGAAATGACGGCCGGCGTTTTCGTGATGACTTTCCTCGCCGGTGGAGCGCTGCTGTGGGCGCAGCAGGCCAACCTGCCGGTCGTTCTCCGCGGAGCCACTCTCATTGACGGTTCCGGAGGTGCTCCGCGAACGGGCGCGGTTCTGGTCATCGCAGCAGATCGCATCCGATCCATCGGCGGCCCTGGCGCGGCAGTCCCGGCCAATGCCACGGTCGTGGACCTGGCGGGGAAGTTCGTGATCCCGGGGCTGGTCGAGTCGCATTCCCACTACGAGGAGTGGATGGGAGAAGTCTTCCTGAATCACGGCGTCACTTCGGTGATGTCGGTCGGAGGAAACTGGGGCGACAAAAAGGAGGCTTCCCAACGCGCCGGCGCCAGGACTCCGAGGCTCTACGACACGGCGGGAGACCCGCGGCTGACGCGCTCCATGACGCAGGAGCAGGTGCGGGCGTCGGTCGAAGAATGGGTGCGGCGGAAGCCCGACTTCGCGCGCCTACCAACCTACGACGAGGGGTGGGAGCAGGTCTACCCGTGGGCGGTGGAGGAGATTCACCGCGCCGGCCTGATGACGTTCGGCCACACGGAGGACGCCCCGGCGTCGGTGCGCGCCGGGCAGGACGTGGTGGAGCACATCTGGGGATACTTAATCCCCGGGATGTCCGCGCAGGAGCACGAAGATTTCCAGAAGGGAAAGTATCTGCACTGGGCCAGCTTCATCCGCGACTGGCCGCGCCTGGAGCAGTGGATCCGCGAAGCGGTCAGCCGCGGCGCGTACATCAATCCCACGCTGCAATACGAGCTGGGGTCGCTGAGCTCGCACGCCGCGCGGCACGAAGAGGAAATCTATCAGGTGTACCGGGATCCGTTCCTGATGGCGTATTTTCCGCGGAACATCTCGGACTCGCTGTTGCAGAAGCAGAGACAGATTCGGAGTTTTTCGGGAAAGTACGAGAACCTGGTCTTGCTGTCCCGGGTGACATCGGAAGAAGTCCAGGAATATCGGCGCGGCTACGGGCTGGTCGGCGAATTTCTGAAGCGCTTCGTGCAGGCCGGAGGAAAAATCCAGGCCGGGACGGACACCGCCTCCGGGGGCACGCCGGGACTGGGCCTGCATCATGAAATGGAGATGCTGGTCGAGTTGGGCCTCACCCCGGCGCAAGCCCTCCAGAGCGCGACTTCGTGGGCGGCGGCCATCGTCGCCGGAAAAAGCGGACGGCAGCCCGAGATCGGCGTCATCCGCGAGGGCGGCCTTGCCGACCTGCTGGTTCTTTCCGCGAATCCGCTCGACGACATTGTCAACACCAAGAAGATTGAGCGCGTCATGAAAGGCGGGCAGTTTGTCGAGCCGGGGTACGACCCGGCCTACTTCAGCTTCACGCGGCCCCCGCGAAAAATCGCCATGGCGACGCCTGTCCCGGAGGTGACCGCGCTCAACCCCCACACGGTACACGAGGGGACGCCCGAGTTTGACTTGACGATCGAGGGAGTGGGGTTCGTGGGGAACTCCACCGTGCGCGTGGACGGAATCTCCGTTCCCACTACGTTCGTCGGCCCGCGGACGCTGCGCGCGCGCATTCCCGCGAGCGTGGTAGCCCGCGCCACGCCGAATCAGTTCATGGCGCCGGGGCCGGAGCAGATGGTCGGCGTATTCGGAGACCGCACGGTGGCGATCTCGGTCTTCACCCCGCCGCCGGAGGGAGGAGCGTCCAATTCCGTTTCCCTGCGCATTCGCGCGAAATGGATGGGCTTGGAGGAGTAGGGCGTGATCGAGCAAAGGACATCTCGTGAAGATGGATATGGATGAGGATATCCGGGATGTGATGAAAGAAGAAAGGCATCGCGGTCGGAAGCGCATCCTGGACATTGCAGCAGAGAAGGAACGACAGGCCTTGCTGCGGAATTTTGGGGAGTTGCTGAAGAACGGGACCGAACGGGAATTCCTTGCGGCTATCCGCGCCCTCGGGCTGAAAGACGGATCGGATGACT
>CAYWWM010000031.1:2433-12186 GCA_964461735.1 uncultured Solibacteraceae bacterium
GGTTTGGCGATCCTTGCGCCGACCTTAGAAACGATCTTCTGGAAAGCGCGCAAGCGTTCTGCACGCTCTTCTGGTGTCAGTTTGGACAAGTGAGCCCGTGCGATATCGGCCAGTTTCTCAGCGCCCTTCTGGATCTCTTTCTTCATTGGACTCACGGTCGCCGTTTTCGCCGCTGCTGGTTTTGCTTTACGCATTGGTTGTCCCGATTCGGTGACTACTACCTACTCAATCTTATTCTCCGGTTTAATCTTCGTCAAGTTTCAATGCCCTTTTTGTTAAACTGGTTTAGAGGAATCGGAGGGAATCCTACCATGACTTTCATTCGATTCAGTGTGGGGTTGCTTATTGTTGCGTTGGCCGCGACGGCGTATCTGGACCGTGCCGGGGCGCAGGCTCCCCAAGGGCAGACATTTGTTCCCGTGACCGACGCGGTTCTCCAGAATCCCGACCCCGCCGACTGGCTGCGCTGGCGGCGCGACCACACGGCGAGCGGATACAGTCCGCTCGAGCAGGTGAACCGGCAGAACGTCCGGGAGCTGCGTCTCGCGTGGGCCGTGGCGATGGAGTCTGGCCCGCAGGAGCAGGAGCCGATCGTTTATCGCGGAGTGATGTATCTGCCTCACACCAACGGCGTCGTGCAGGCCCTCGACGCGCGCACGGGCGAGCGAATCTGGGAGTACCGCCGCAAGCTGCCGGAGAACCTGGGGAACGACACCACGCGCAGCCTCGCCGTGTATCAGGACAAGATTTATCTCACCACCGAGGACGCCTACCTCGTGGCGCTCGACGCCAGCACCGGCAGCGTGGTCTGGGAAACCAAGGTCGGAGACCCGGCGCAGCGGGTCAATTATTCTTCCGGCCCGATCGCCGGCGGCGGCAAGATTTTTTCCGGCCTGACCTGCGGAGTGGGAACGCCGCAAGGTTGTTCCGTGAGCGCGCATGACGCGGCCACGGGAAGGGAACTCTGGAAGCGCGGCTCGGTGGCCGGGCCGGGCGATCCTCCCGAGCACCAGGCCAGTTGGGGAGGCGTGCCGTTCGAGCGGCGGCGCAAAGCGTCCTTCTGGCTGACGGGAAGCTACGATCCGGCGCTGCGGCGGGTCTACTGGACCACCGCCAGCGCCTATCCTTATCCCGAAGTGCACAAAGGAACGGGAAGCGGCACGCTGCTTTACACCAACTCGATTCTCGCTTTGGACGCCGAAACCGGAGCCATCCGCTGGTTCTTCCAGATGCAGCCGCGCGACAATTTCGACATGGACCACCAGGACAATCCGATTCTGGCCGAGGTCGAGATCAACGGCGCGCGGCGCAAGACCGTCTACGTTCTCGGGAAACCCGGCATCCTCTGGGCGTTCGACCGCGAGACCGGAGCGTACCTGTGGAACCGCCAGCTCGTGTCTTTCCAGAATCTCTATCGGGAAATAAACCCTCGCACCGGCGCCATCACCATGAACGAAGACATCATCCCCAAAGCGGTCGGCGCGTCGCAGATGGTGTGCCCGGGAATGCGCGGCGGAAAGCTCTTCCAGACCAAGGCCTACAATCCAAGGACGAACGCCATCTACGGCCCGGTGAGCAATGCGTGCAGCGTCTTCGAAGTGGTGCCGCTCAGCCAGGAAGCTTCGGGAGTGGATTACGACCGCATCGTGCACATGGAAGGCTCCGGCGGCATGGTGGGGAGGCTCGTGGCGGTCTCCGCGTCCACGGGCGAGGTTCTCTGGACGCATAACCAGCGGGCCGCGATGGGTTCGGTGCTGACCACGGGCGGGGGACTGGTGTTCGCAGGGGATTTGCACCGCAGCTTCCGCGCGTTTGACGCCGAAAACGGCCGCGTGCTTTGGGAAATCCCGCTTAGCGGTCCTGTCAGCGGCTACCCCATGACATACGCCACCGGCGGGAAGCAATACATCGCCGTAGCGGTCGGGGGAGGCACGCCCGGACAGCGGCACATGGCCGAGCTCTATCCGGAGTTGAAACCTCCCGTCACCAGCAACGTCTTGATGGTCTTCGCTCTTGGTGACTGAAGGCCAGGGAGTCGCACTCCAGCATAACTCGCGGGCATCACTCGGAGGTGGATGGAAGCAGCCGCAGCGTGCGCGTGTGCCTCTCGGCCGTGGTTCCTGTCTTGGCAGAACCGCGGAGAAACAGGGGCCACCGGTGATCCGACAGATCGCCTAGTTTCCCCTGGAAAGCGTAACGACGGAGCGATACTTATATTGCAAAACCGGTTCGAGCGATACGGTTTCTCCGGGGTTGAGGGAAACTTCCTTGCGCCAGGGAAGCGAATCGGCCTCTTTCAATTCCACGAGGTGGTGGCCGGAAGCGAGTTCTAGTTCCATGGGAGTGTAGCCCACCGCCATGCCGTCAATCAGGACCTTCGCTGGGGCCGGCACCGAGTCGATCCGCAGCGTGGCGCCCCCCTGCTCCGTTTTCGGCTGCAGTCCCTCCAGGTTCTCTTTCATTACGGTCTGCAGCGTCTTCGTCGCGATGGGAGTCCTCGCGCTGGGCGCGGCTGAAGCGGTCGCGCCCGATGGGGCGGGAGCGGGAGCGGCTGTGCCCGACGGGGTGGGGGCGGCTGCGCCCGGTGCGGCGGCTGTGCCCGACGGGGTGGGAGCGGCTGCGCCCGGCGCGGCGAGCGGGCCCGTGCCGGGGGAAGCTTGTTGTAAACGCCCCCCGGTTTGCCTGAGGGTTTCATTCACTGCCGACGACGCACTGCTTGCCGCGGCGGCCGCGGCTCCCGCGGCCATCCCATACTCGGCAGCAGCCTGGCCCCAGCCGGTAGCCGGAAATGCAATCCACAGCGGTAGCACGATCAGCCTAAAGAGGGCTCTGTTTGCCATTCGTTGATCCTCCCAACCAGCAGTCCCGCGGTCGAGTCTGTTGCTACATTAACTCATGTTGGGGCCCGATTCAAGAATCGGACGTCGCAGTCTGCCAGACGCAACCGCCCTCGTGGAGCGAATGTTTTGATAAGACTAATTGATCCCCGACTTCCGTCCGACTGTTGCGGATGGAGTAAATGGGGACCTCCAAAACGCTTCGGGCCTTCCAGCGCGGCCAGATGAGGCGGAACGGAGGCACCGACTCGCACAAATCCTCCACCCGCCAATCCTGATCCAGAAACACCACATCGATGGGGAAGCGCATTCCCAGGGTATGAATGCTGTTGGAGGGGAAAATCAAAAGGCCGCTGTCCTGGTCGAGCGACTGTTTTCCGAGAAGGCCAACCAAACGGCCGAGGAGCGAATCCGCAATCCGAACCCGGGCGGCCAGTTGGGTTTTCTTGGTGCTGTTGAAGACAGACACTTCCCGCCTTCGCGAGACACTCCACCCTTCTTGGCAATCCAGGGCCGCGCTCACGACGGCTTCCTTACTAGCGCAGTTTCTTCTTCCGCCGCTGGATCAGTATGAACAGCACCACGATGAAGAGCACTGCAGCGACCCCACGAATCAGGCTTACGTTGTCCATTCTCCTCCTCTCCTAACCCGGCAGAGCCGGAACCAAACAGGACGGATTCCGAATTCCGGATTCCGGAAAAGTTGGGCCGCTTGCAAAATACCTCCGAAGGCCCGTGAACATTGGCTAACACCAACCTGTTAAAAATTTCCTGCCGGCGGCGGCAAGAATTCCATTCCATAGGTACTAACCCCAAAACCTCGAATTGGTTTAAGGCCCCCCTGACGCAAAGGCTGGGCCGAGATTGCGCATGATAGAAATGATGGCAGGTCCCAGGAGAACGATAAACAGGCTGGGGAAAATGAACAGTACCAACGGCGGAATCATCTTGATCGTGGTCTTCGCGGCCATTTCCTCCGCCTGCTGCCGCCGCTTCACTCGCAGCGCATCGGAAAACGCCCCCAGTGACTTAGAAATCGGCGTCCCGAAACGTTCCGTCTGGACGAGCATGTGCACGAAGGAACGCACGGTATCAACACCGGTGTGGTCGGCCATATTTCTCCACGCTTCCATGCGGGGCTTTCCGGCCCGCTGCTCCAAATTCACGAGCAGAAACTCGCTGCTCAATTCGGGGTGGCTGATCCGCAGCTCACGACCAACCCGGAACAGGGCCTGATCTAAGCCCAAGCCGGCCTCCATGCAAATGGCGAGAAGATCCAAGGCATCCGGCAGGCTGAGCCGGATCGTTTCCTGTCGCTTGCGGATGGCGTGGGTCAACCACAAATCCGGCAGCAAAAAGCCCACACCCGCCCCCACAATCATCCAGAAAATCCTGTTGTCCGGGACGAGGAACCAGGCCCCGGAGGCCAACCCGAAGGGCAGAACGAACTTGGCGGCCGTGAGAATCTCGGCATGCTCGGGCTGACGGTATCCCGCCATGACTAGCCGCTTGGTCACGTCCGAGTTGGGTCCAAATCCGAGCAGCCGGGGCAGAGGCGTAAAGAGCTTGGCCACCTTCCCAAACAGCCGCACTCCCCTGCCGCGCGCGCCTTCCGTGAGCGGCTGAACTTGCGGGCGCGCTCCGGACGTGACCTGCTCCAGGCGCGAGCTGACGCCGCCGGGAGCGGCCAGCAAAAACAGCACCACGAACCCCATAAAGAGGGTTCCCGCGACGGTAATGATGAGAAGAAGTTCCATGACCTGCCTAAACCTTTATGTCAATGACCTTGCGGATCGTCCAGACGCCCACGGCCATCAAACCCAGGCCGATATAGATAAGCTGGATGCCCAGGGGATCCTCCAGGAGGATGCGCGCGTAGCCCGGATTCAGGAAGTTGATGGCGGCGAACAGACCGAACGGCATGCACCCCAAGATCCAGCCCGTGATTTTGCCTTGTGCCGTGTGGATGCGCAACTGGCCCCGCAGCCGGTTTCGCTCGCGGATCACCATGGTGGTTTTATCCAGAACTTCCGCCAAATTGCCGCCCGTTTCTTTCTGGACCAACAGGGCGGTGACCAGAAATTGCACGTCCGGGAGAGGCACCCGCGCAGCCAGATTCAACATGGCTTCCCGCAGCGGAAGCCCGAAACTGTGCTCTTCGAAGGCGCGCCGAAATTCCGACGCCACCGGATCGGAAATCTCATCGGAGATCATTTCGATGGCAGCGACGACGCCGTGCCCCGCTCGCAAGGCGCGAGACATCAGGTCAATGGCTTCGGGCAGTATGGCATCGAACTGGTTGAAGCGCGCGGAGCGCTTCCAGCCAAAGAACACATAGGGCGCTATCCCTCCGGCGAGCCCCAGCAAGAGAGCCAAACCGAATGCCGGTGTGACAAAAGATGCGAACCATGTCCCCGCGGCAAAGACGAACAGGGAGCAGAAAAGCAACTGTCCTACGGTCCATTGGCTGTCGGCCTGGGTCAGGAATTGCTTCAGGCGGGCCGAGCCCGGGATTTGCTCCAAGAGAACGTTCAGCCAATCCACGTCGCTGAGGCGCTCCCGCTTCAGGATGGAGCCGGCTTCGTCACTACCAGCCTCCAGAGGTCTTACAATCTTTCCCAGCCGCTCCTGAACGATCTTCTCCGAGCGGCTCGGACGCATCATGAAGAGCATCACCCCAAAGCTCACCAGCAGGATCAATAGGAACAAAAGCAGAGGCAGCATGGCGCTCTCTCGGTCGTTTCCCTAGGCGTCGGTGGAAAGCTCGAACAGGCTCCCCGGAACCGGGATTCCCGATGCAATCAACTTTTCGGAGAATTTCGGGCGGATTCCGGTGGCACAAAAACGCCCCAAGACGTGGCCATTGGGCGCGACGCCGCGTTTCTCGAACAGGAAAATATCCTGCATGCTCACCACGTCTTCATCGATGCCGGTGATTTCCGTCAGGTGCGTAACGCGACGCGACCCGTCGCTCATACGGGAAACCTGGAGCACAATCGCGACGGCGGAGGCAATCTGGTGCCGGATAGCCTTCTCCGGAAGGTTCAAATTGGCCATCAGCGCCATGGTTTCCATGCGGTAGATGGCGTCGCGGGGACTGTTGGCATGGATCGTCGTGAGGGAGCCGTCGTGGCCGGTATTCATGGCCTGCAGCATGTCGAGCGCCTCTTCTCCGCGCACCTCGCCGACCACGATCCGGTCGGGCCGCATTCGAAGGGCATTGATCACCAATTGTCTTTGCCGGATCGCCCCCTTGCCTTCCACGTTGGGGGGGCGGCATTCCAACCGCACGACATGGGCCTGCTTCATCTGCAGTTCCGCGGAGTCTTCGATCGTCACGATGCGTTCCCGTTGGGAAATAAAATCGGAAAGAACATTGAGCAAGGTGGTCTTGCCGGCGCCGGTGCCTCCCGAGATGACGATGTTGAGCCGGGACTTCACGGCGCCTTTCAGGAGTTCCACCATCTGGGGAGTCACCGTTTTGTTGGCTATCAAATCGTCTACTTCCAGCGGAATAGTGCTGAAGCGGCGGATCGAAACGGAGGGTCCGTCCACGGCGAGTGGAGGAAGGATGATATTGACGCGCGATCCGTCGGCGAGCCGGGCGTCCACCATCGGGGAGGATTCATCCACACGCCTCCCCACGGCGGAAACAATCTTTTCGATGATGTGCATCAGGTGGGCCTGATCCTTGAACACGACGCTGGTTTTTTCCAGAACCCCGGCCCGCTCCACGTAGACATTCTTGTGGGTGTTCACTAAGATGTCGTTAATCGTGGGATCCTGCAAGAGCGGTTCCAGGGGGCCCAGCCCAAACACTTCGTCCAGCACTTCGCGCGAGAGTTGTTCCCGTTCGTTGAGACTGAGCGGTGTGTTCTGAGTGGCTACGAGGTCCTGAATGACGGAAAGGATCTGATTGCGCATCTTCCCGTTGTCCAAAAACATCAGTCTTTCGAGGTCTACGCGGTTGAGCAGATCCCGGTGGACCGAGGACTTCAGCTCTTGGTAGGCTTTGGGAGACAGTCCTGCCGCCTTCCGAGCGTCATACCCGCGCTGCCTTCCGAGCCCTTCGTACAAAGATCGGGGTTGACTCAATCCACCCATAATGGTCACCTACATCTCCCCCCGCGGACTTGGGCGACTAGCCCCAGAGCCCTAGGATACCCTTCTTTTTGGTTTCTGTTTTCGACCGGCCCGTGAGAATCTCCGCCCAGCCATTCATGCTGCGCATGAACTCCGAGCTCCCGCCGCGAGGACCGGCCGCCCCCAGGTTGATCATCTTTATCACTTCCGCATATTGATTCGGAATTTTCCAAAAAATCTCCTTTCGAACGGCCTTCTCAATCTGATCGACTGGCACAGTATCCTGCTTGGAGTGCCGGTTGACGACCACATGGACCCGCTCCGGCGGAAAGCTACACCGGTTCAAATAATCCAAATAGTGGGCCAAGTTGCGCACCGCAGGTATCTCCGGGGTGGTAATCAGGTACAACAAATCGGAGCGCCGTATGGCCACAACGTTATGCTCATTGAGACCGGACGGCAAGTCGACGACGACAAAATCGTAGCACGTCCGGAGAAAATCCAGCGTGGTCTCGATGTTCTCGACGGAGATCTGTCGGTGAAGTCCGCTGAAAGCGTCTGGCGCCGGCAGGATCTCCAAGCCGCTGGAATGCCGGACCAGGAAGCCTTGCAGAAGCTCGGAATCCAAGCGGTGCGTGTTCTCGGCCAGGTCGTAGAAATTGTACGGATACTTATCGAGGGACAGAAACAGCGCCGCGTCTCCCAGGTCCGGATGGAAATCAACCAGCAAAGTCCGTAGGCCGCAAGAGCTCTTCAAGAGAGCGGCTAGATGAATGGAGAGTGTAGTCACGCCACATCCGCCTTTGGTCCCGAGAAACGTAGCGATCTGCCCGATCGCCTGTTCCGGCTTGGCCTTCTTCCGGGCTCCCACGCGGGCCAGGGCTTCCAGCAAGTCATCACGGTCCAACGGCTTGAGGAGATATTCGGTGCACCCGCAGCGCATGGCGCGAAGAATCAAATCGCCCGCCGCATTCTTGGAGGTCGCGAAAATGGCGACGTTAGCGAACGCCTCGTGAATTCTCTCCGCGGTCAGGGTGGCCTGTTCCCGGTCGACATCAAAATCCAGGAGACAAATATCCGGCTGCAGATTCTTTATCGCGTCGAGGAGGGGCAAGCTGTCTTTTTCCCCCACGTAGGAAGATAACTCCGCCCGCAGCTGCACCATGCGGGAGGTGCGAACCAAGGATTTGAATTGCCCCAGGGAATCCCTATCCACGCAGATCGTGATCACTGCAAGGTTTTCCCCCAAGGGTAGCTTCTGGCTTTCCATCGAGTTGCTCACTTGTTGTCTGTCCATAGATCTCCCATCCTCTACTGCCGCTCCGATTCTGACGGTTCGGCGCTGTCCGGCAGGCCGCGGTCAAAGCGGGGAACGTCTAGATCCCGCAGGGCACTCGCCGGGGGGGGAGGTGAAGGCAAATCTTGCTGGACCGGATCGGCGATTTGCGGCGTTACCAAAACCAACAACTCCGTCCGGCTTTGCTGCAGGGATCTGGAACGAAATAGCATCCCGAGGATGGGGATGTCGCCGATGCCGGGAATCTTGCTGAGTTGCGCCTGAGTTCGCTGATCCATCAGCCCGGCGATTCCAAAGCTCTGTCCGTCCTTAAGCTCAATCTCGGTCTCCGCTCGTCGCGTGGATATGGCCGGGACCAGAAAGCCGGAGATCGTGAGAGCATTCGTGAAGTCGAGGGTGCTCACCTCCGGCACCACCCGGAGTCGGATGGTATCGTCCGGAGTGATGATGCCGGTGAAATCCAGCCTAACACCGAAAGGCCGGAACTGGATCGTCACAGCCGTAACCCCAGTCCCTCCCTGAACCACCGGAAATGGGAATTCGCCGCCGGCCAGAAACGTTGCCGGCCTCCCGTTGATAGCGAGCAAATTGGGCTCCGCGAGGATTTGCAAGACACTCCTCTGCTGTAAATCGCGGATCGTCGCCGCCAAGTTCAGGTCCGTTCGGAAGAGAAAAATGTTCAGCAAGTCGTTGATTGTAAAAGTGGAAGTGGTTCCCTGGAGGCCTGCGCCAATGGAACTGCCGATTTGGCCGCCCCCCAATGTCTGGCTTCCGAACTGCTGGGTGGACAGCGATCCGGGAGTATTGGCTGCACCGGTGCTCAGGATATTGATCCCTAACTGGTCCAGTTTCGTCCGATCCACCTCCGCAAACCGGACTTGCAGCAGGATCTGTCGGTCGCGTGGAGGCGGGACCAGCGTGAACGAATTGACGACACGGTCGGAAAAAAGAGACGCCATATTCATTACGCTGTCAATGACCGACTGACTGGAAACCGTACCGGAGACGACGACGCGGCCCTGCTCGGTCTCGACCTGAATCGGCTCGCTGGGAAAGGCCTGCTGAATGGCATCGCGCAGCTGGGAGACATCCACGTCCACCAGAACATCGAGAATCCGGGAACGTTCGGTTTCATCCCACAAGATGAGGTTGCTGGAACCGGCCGCCTTGGCGGTCAGAACGACCTGGGTGGGACTCACCGTACTGGCCTCGGCCACCATCGGATTGCTCAGCATGACACGCCGCAGCCGAGCCTCTGTATTGATGATGACCGACTTGCCGACCAGGACGTGCAGCGTCTGCGTCTCTTCCGTCTGTTGGTTCATCGCGTTCCTGGGTGCCAGAGACACAACGGCACCCACGGTTAGGCTGCACAGCAGAGCGTCGAGGTAAATCCCGCGTCGGGCTGGGTACGGCCAGCTATTCCACCGCAGAAGCCAACGGAAATTTTTCTGTGCTACGTCTCTCACCCTGTATCACTTCCACAACATAAAAGTCGGGGGGTTCTGGCTCAGGAGGGGGCGGCGGCGGCGGCGG
>CAYWWM010000032.1:0-3034 GCA_964461735.1 uncultured Solibacteraceae bacterium
GCGTCGGGGACACGTCCTTGACAACGGGCTTGCCGTTTTCCTTCATCGGGTAGGCAAAGGGATTGCCGCGGTTCGACGTGCCGAGGATCGTCCCGCCGCGCGGCAAAATCCCGGAGATGTCGGCGGCGGTAAGCTGGCGGGTCTTTTCGGGCCAGATCAGGCCGTCATAACCGTCTATGATACCGATCACGTTCCACTGATGTTTGGTCAGCGCCGACTTCACGACCGCGCGGATGACCGCGTTCAACCCGGGGCAGTCGCCTCCTCCGGTCAGGACTCCGATGGTTTTCACGGGCGTGCTCATGGTGATTCTCCCTGTTGCAGCGAGATTAGGTAAGTGGAGAGCCTATAAACTCGACTTTCCTCTGTGTTTCTTCATTGCCGCGTTTCCTCTAACGCCAATCAAAAGCGCGCGCGGACGGAAAGCTGCGTGGCTCGCCCCCGGCTCACCGTGTCGGTGATGCGGCCAAACACGGGGCTAGAGACATTCCCTGCGGGCCTGGAAAACTGCGCCTGGTTGAGCAGGTTCAAAAACGCCGCCCGGAACTCGACCGAGGCCTCGCCCCAGCGCCGCACGCGGAGCGCCTTGGCGACCGAAACGTTCCAGAGCCTCGCGCCGTCCTTGCGAAACACGTTCGAGCCGAGCGTGCCCCGTCCGCCTGGCTCGATGCGGGTGTCGAAATCTTCCCTCCGCAGGAGCGCCGCCGTGCGGTCCGGGTCGGCGAAGCTCCTGCCGAGCAGCATCGGGTTGACCAGGTTGGGGCGGTCGTTGGCGACGCCGTCCACGTTTCCCCAGCCGGGGCCGTCGGGCGTCTGCGCACTCCACGGCAGGCCCGATTGAAAGATGGTCGTTCCGGAAACCTCCCAGTCTCGCAAGAGCAGTCCCGACCAGCCGGTGATATGTCCGACGGAGGGAAGCGCAAAGGTGTATGTGAGCATCAGGCTGTGCGGCGTATCGAACTGGCTTGGTCCTTTCCGGTCCTCTTGGCGCGAGGCGAATTCGGAAGTCAAGATGCCCGTCTCGAAAGGGCCTTCGACGCCAGACGCCGTGTTCGTAAAGTCGCCTCCCAGATCCAGGCTCTTGCTGAACGTATACGCGGCGCGGAAGCTCACGCCGCGGCTCAGCCTCTTTTCGAGCGAGACCTGCGCGGCATCATAATACGCATTGCCGTTGCTTGCAATCTCCAGGATGTCGCTCGAGCGCGGGTCGGGCCGGCGCGCGTCAATGGTGGCCGTCGTCGCATCGAGGCCCGGGACCGGGCGCGCCCGGTTCGAAACGTTTTGCGTAAACAGATGAAACGAGCGGCTCCCGAAATAGGCTAAGCGCAGAAACGTCGAGCCCGGCAGGCTGCTCTCGGCCGCCAAGCTGTATTGGTGCGAGTAAGGCGTCACCAAATCCGGCGAGATGCGGTACAGGACCGTGCGCTCTCCCGGCAGGACAGTTTGATTGGGAATCGAGAGCAGGCGCGTGATATCCGGCGCGGGAATCCGGATCGTTCTTACACCCCGGCGAACACCCGAAGAGGAGAACCGCGCGAACTGGTACGTTTCGGGAAAGACGCTGCCGTAAGAAATCCCGTAGCCGACCCGCACGGTCAGCGGCCCGCCGGAAGGGTTCCAGGCAAGGCCCGCGCGAGGAGCCCAGTTCGTGCCGTCCGTCGAGTAGCCCACTTCCGTAAGGCCGTTGACCTCGGTCGGCGCGGTCTGGAGCTCATAGCGAAGCCCGAGGTTGAGGTGTAAATTCGCCGCCAAGCGGACCTGGTCTCCGAAGTAGAAGAAATGTTCCCAACCGCGAAATCCGCGATACAGGTCGCCGAGCGTGAAGGTCAGTTGCGCGGGAGCCCCGAGGAGGAAGTTCTCGATCTCGGTGCGGCCGAAATCAGCGGCGAAGAGCAGCGAGCCGCGGCTGTGGTCGCTTTGCAAGTCATTCACCTGGACGCGCGCCGCGCCCCAACCGCCTGTGAACGAGTGGCGGCTGGTGACCTTCGTGGCGGCAGCGTAAAGCGCGAACCGGTTCTGCGCGCGCCGGCGCGGAAATTGCGTTCCCGGGCCGATGTCCTGCAGCGAGTCCCCCTGAAAATCAACGTCCGGGAGAACAGTTTCGAGGTCCGACCCCGCAAACAGATTCCGATACCGCTCCGTAAGAGACAGCCTGGCTGCGGCCCGGTCATAGTCGAACCCGAACTGCCCGACCGCGCTGGGCGAGAGGTTGTGCGTAAGCCCGAGCCGCATTCTCTGGTTTCGCAAATCGGTTTGCGGGTTCTGGCCCGCCACGAGTTCGAACGGGTCTTCCGAATCGTCCGAAACGGAATCGAGCAAACCCAAAGCAGTGTTTTCCGCCAGCCGGAAATCGAGCCGCAGCAGGCCCTCGCGGTGCGCCAACGCCCGGGATTCATTGGCGCTCAACTGCCGTTCCGTGACGTGGGGCGAATTGGGAAGCGCGGCGGGGAACGCCCCCAGCAGGCCGCTCAAAAGAGCCCGCGCACGCGGGTCCGCGGCGAGCGGAGCACGCTCCTCGGCGCGGGGGACTTGAACATTGCCGTTCGTCTCGCCCGACTCGCGCAGCCTTCCATACTGAGCGAGCAGCGCCAATCGGTCTCGCAGCACGGGCCCGCCCGCGGCGAATTGATAGTAATTCTTGCTCGAAGACGGGAGCGGCCCTACGTTGAAAAACGAGCGCGCGTTGAGCGCGCTGTACTCGACGGCCTGCTGCACGGAATAGCTCCACCGCGGCGCGAGGGAGCGGCGGGAGAGCGGCGCAAATTCCCGGAGCGGAGCTCCGTACTCCACGCCAAAGTAGTTCCGCTCCGGGAGAAACTCGGCAGTGTACTGTGGATCGGCTCCGCGCTCGATCATCAGCCGCTGCCGCAGCGCGTAGAAACCAAGGCGGCCGGGAACGGTGTTCGGAATGCCCGGGTCTTGCTGTCCAGACGTCTGTCCTGGGACCGGAACCGGCAGGCGAAAATCAATGCGGACGGAGGTCTCCGGCGTGCCGACGACCGGCATGCTCACCTCGTCCATGACCTGTCTCTTA
>CAYWWM010000032.1:3044-12093 GCA_964461735.1 uncultured Solibacteraceae bacterium
GGCGTGTATGTAGTGCGCATCACGGGTCCGGCGTGCCGACGACCACGTAGCGAAGCAGCGACGGCTGGCCCGCCGGACCCGTGATGCGCACTACATACACGCCCTGGTCGAGATCGGGGACGGAGTAAGCTCCGTCGGTCCGAGTCAGCACAGCTCGGCGGAACTGCCGCTTGTCTTCATTTTCGACCGAGATGCGAGCCTCGGCTACAGGTATGCCCTGAGGAGTGAGCACGCGCCCCCGGATTTCGCCCGCCAGCGCGGCGAGGACACTCCCGTAACACGCCAATAAGCTCCAGCAAAGCGGTTTCATCTATGTGAGTAGTGAGTGGTGAGTAGTGAATGGTGGGGAAAAACCTCGGATTCGGTCTTAACCACTCACCACTCACCACTCACCACCCACTGCTCCCTGACACCTGAGAGGTCGTTGAAAAAGTCTCTGGGCGCTTACTTGATCTCGACTTGAATCTCTTCCATGCGCTGGTCGCCGAGATTCTCGATGGCGTGTTTCACGGGATCGCGCCAGCCGACTTCACCGGCCTTGCGACGGTTCTCTCGAGTCGTCCCGTCGGGGAACGTGGTTCTCGAACCTACGTCCGTCAAGGCCACCGACACGTAGCGGCCATGCTCGTGCATCGGCATTTTGGCGTGCGGCTCCCGAACGATGCGGATCACCCGCACGCGCTCGTTTTCGATCTCGACGATGTTGTGCTTCGGGTCCACCTTGACGGCGTCGAGCGGCAGCGACAGGCGCTCGCCCGGCCCCGACTTCAACTCGATCACGATGACTTCCAAGGGCTGCTCCGAGATATTTTCCTCGGCGTGCCTCCGGGGAGGGTTGAAGACCGCCTGCCCCTTCTTGCGGGTCACGTCCTGCACGCTGCCGTCGGCGAGATGGTTTTTCACGCGCACATCCGTCATAGCGATCACCACCGCCGCGGGATGCTCATGCACCGGGGCCTTGGTATGAGCCGCGCGCTTCACGCGCAAGACCCGCACCAGATTGTTTTCGACCTCCACCTTGACGTCCCCGGGACTGGCCTGGACAGGATCCTGGGCCGCGCCCTGGAAACCTGTCAACAGTACGATAGCGATAGCAGGCAATAACCGATGCATGGGCACACCTCCAAAGTCTGACCCAATGTACGCAGTCCCCGGCGAGACTGTCAAGCGCAAATCGTCTTTGAACCACGTGCTAGAGTAGACCGTAAGGGCATGGCTTCAGCCATGCCGAAACCGCCGCAGAATCGAACGGCTTTAGCCGCTGAGGTTCGTCTTCGTAAACCTGCGCTGACAAAACCCAAGACTCACCTCAGGCCCTAAAGGGCACTGGCAACCCGGCCGCCATTGGCACGACTGAAGTGGTGCCCTGACGGTTGCGCTCGCTGGTCTACACGATCTCGAAAAAATGCCCTAATAGTGAAGTGAGTAGGTGACCTTCAGGATGAGCGAGCGGTCGGTGCGGCCGGCGAAAGGGCCTTGCGTGAGGCGGGTTTCGTTGTAGACCACGTAGAAATTATCAATGCTGCGGAAAATGTAGTTGAGGCGCAATTGGACCGCAGCCAGCTCGTCGGCGCTGTTGAACTGAACGAAGGCGGCCGCCAGGAGGTTGGTCGTGAACGAAACATTGGCTCGCATACCGACCAGGTGGGTGCGGAACGCTCCCTGGTCCAGCTCCACGTCGTTGAATTCGTAACTCGGATTCACGGAAAAGTTCTGGTTGGGGCGATAGTCTCCGGCGAAAGTGACGGACCGCTTGGTCCCGTTATAGAAACTTCCCACGGTAAGTTCAGCGGCCGCGCTCAGCTTCCTGCCGTTATAGGAATGGAAACCGAGCTGGGCTTCATTCCATTCGTAGAGACCCGGCGGGAGCGTCACCGTGGGATGGATCAGAAACGGCTCGGTGACGCGATCGGCCAGGTTTTCGAAGTTGAGCGCCAGCACGTCGCCGCTCTGAAAGATAGCGGAGGTCTGGAAGCGGCCGGAGCGACTCTGGAGCAACCCGTCGTGGTCGTGGAAATAAACCAGGCCGGGCGTGATCGTGAACTGGCGAATCAGGTTGCCGCCCGGGCGCGGTTTGAAGGAGACGCGGGCGCCGCCCAACCGGTCGCGGCGTCGCACGAAGCCGATGCCCGGATTGAAATTGGGATCCACCTTGAGGTAGTTGCCCCCGGCGTCGAAGAAATCGGAGCGCCACTCGAAGCCGGCCTGCCGGGCGGACTGCTGGGACTGGACGCCGGGCGTCGAGGATTTCGCGATCAGCCCGCCGACGGTGAGATGGTCGAACAGCGCGAAGTTGGCGTCGGCGCCGGCCACGCGATTCCACTCCCCGCCGCCCTGTCGGTTGGTGAAGATTCCGCCGATATAGGACCGGCCAAAGATTTCCTTGCGAACCCGGGCGACCGAGAAGTTTTCGCCCGGCTGGTTCTCATGTTGATCGGTCTGCATGTTGAGCAGTCCGAGATCGAACCCCGCGACTTTCCCCGTCAGCTTTCCGCCGCCCAGCACTCGAATCGGCTCGCGGTCTTCGGATAGGCCGATGCGCCTGCTGTAAAACAATTCGAGCGGCGGAGGACCGAAATGATAGAAACCCACGCGCATGCGGAGCGAATCGGATCCTTCAATGAAGAACTGCCGCTTCTCGCGAAAGAACAGGCTGAACCGCGTCAGGTTGACCTGGAGGTCGTCCACCTCGGTCTGGGCGAAATCGGGATTGAGAGTCAGGTCGGCGGTGAGATTGGAGGTGAGCGAAATTTTCACGTCATCGAGGCCGGCTTCCCAGCGTCCGCGCCGACGCGGTGGGTCCGCCGTCCGCAGACTTTCATAACCCCCGAGCAGGTACGGCCGGACGCGCAGACGCTCGCCGGGACGGATTTCTTCGAGGCCGCGCAGATGGCCCGCCTGCGAAACCTGGAAGAAGTCAAAATTGCGGTTCCAGGAGGTCCAGTAGACCACTTCATTCTTGCGTTTGATGACGCGCTCGAAATTGACTCCCCAGAGCTGTTCGCGGTCGCCGGAAAAGCGAAGAATCTTGAAGGGAATGGCGATCTCGGCGATCCAGCCGGTTTCTCCGATCGTGGCGGCAACGGTCCAGTCCTCGTCCCACTCGGTGTAAATCCGGTAGGACTCATTGCGGACCAGGGCGTCGTAGCGCGTTCCGAGGGGATTCACGCGAAAGAAAAAGGCGTTGCGATGGTCATGGTAACTGTCGAGGACCATGGCGAAGCTGTCGTCGCTCTCCAGCGTGTTGTCGCGGCGCAATTCGCTGGCTCGAATCAGCGACGGTTCGCGGTCGAGGAGTTCCACGCCAAGGTATAAAAAAGCATCGTCGTAGAGAATCCGGACGCGCGTTGCTTCGGTGGCGGGGTCGCCTTCGACGGGGTCCTTCTGGCGGAATTCGGAGACGGGCGGGGCCGATGCCCATGCGGGTTCATCGAGGCGCCCGTCAATGACCGGAGCGGCCGAAGTCCGCCGGGCCTCCGCCGCCGGCGCAGTCGGATCGTCTGAGCCGCGCGCCTCGATGAGCATTCCTGCCAGAATCGTCCATAGGAAAAAAGCGGCGGCTGGGTAGACACGGCCGTTTGCCAGACCGTACTTCAGAAGTCCTCGCGCGGGCGTCGCAAGGACGCCTCCCGCGAACTCCACCGAGTTCCGACGCGCCGAGCTCATGCGAAAACCTACTGTTGCGGCTCGCTTGCTCCAAACCTGCGGAGGAGCGCGGAACCGACCACCTGTCCCTGCGGGTCCAGAGATACGCGGAAGGTCCAGGGGAGATTGCGGTCCCGCCGCACGCCCATGAACTGGAGGTCCGTGTACTGCACGATATGAACGCCGTTCTCTTGGCGGTAGGTGACCCACGGGAAGCGGGCGAACCAGAGAAACGTTTGCGTGTCGGGAAATGCTTCGGCCTTCTCCAGATAAAAATTCTTCTCCGCATTGGGGAAGAAGCGATAGGCGGGCGGGCTCGGGTCGAACAGGTGAATGGCGATGCGGTAAATTCCCGTGGGGGTCTCGACCATCCCCGACCACCAGCCGAGCGAAGGAGGCGCGGGCAGAGCGGCCTGGCGCTCCACGACGGCTCCCACGCTGCGGGCGAATTCCTCCACACGGTCCAATGCGCGCTGATGCGTCAGCGAGCACAGGCCCAGATAAACGACCAGAGCCGCCACTCCCGTGCGGCAGTACGCCGCGCGGGGCACCCGGAATCCCACGCCGGCCAGCGCAGGGACCGCAAACAGAACGGCAATCAGAGCCAAGCCGGCGAGCACGGCGTTGAGCGGCAGCGGCAATTGCAGCGCCGAGGCGAGCCAGGCCACGCCGCCGCCCGCCAGCGCCACCGAAACCCATGCGATCATGCCGCGATGCGCGGCCTGTTCCCGAGACGCGTAAATCCAGGCCAGCAGTTGCGGCAACAAGACAACCGAAGTAAGCGTCAGGTCCGCAAAGAAAGTGATGTCCAGCGCAAAGCGTTCCCGGCTCCACGGAGCCAGCATCTGCGTTCCGTAGGACGTGATGAGGTCGAGCGAAATGTGGAGCGCCAGGCCGCAGCCGTACAAACCGGACAGCAGCAGCCAGCGCCGGCGCTCATCCCAGCGAGAGGTCAGTGCGCCGAGCAGCAGCGCCCAGACCGGGAGCATGACAAACGAATGCGTGATGCTGCGGTGAAACTCGGCGTGAATCAGGGGATGGTTCGAAACGAAATCCGCGAAAAAGTCCGTGTCGGGCAGGACGGCCCCGAGCGTGACTGCGCGCCCCGCCAAGCGGCCCGTTCGCTCCGGGAGGAACGATTTGGCGACCAATGCGCCGGCGATGCCGTGGGTGATGGTGTCCACTGGGAGATTGTAAGAAATCCCCGGCAGGACGGGAATCAAAAAAAGCCGGGCCGCCCTTGCTTCGGTTCTACCGGAAGCGATAGGTGATCCGGCCCCGCGTCAAGTCGTAGGGAGACAACTCCAGCGTCACGCGGTCACCGGGAAGGATGCGGATGCGATTCTTCCGCAGCCGCCCCGCCAGATGCGCGAGCACGACCTGGTTGCGTTGCTCCAGCTCCACGCTGAACATTCCGCCGGGGAATTTTTCGACCACCGTGCCGCCGACCTCAATGCCTTCTTCCTTAACGATGTCGTCCGTTTCCTTGCGTTCCTTTTTAGAATGATCCTTCCGCATACTCTCCTTGTGCCGAATTCCTGGTTGCTTGGAGCGCCCTGCGCTCCCGGGTCGTCCGATCCCCGGTTGCCCCGCCCACAAATTCGCCCTGTCGTATCGTAGCACCCAGCACGGCTTGGAGTCGAGCGTTTCTCGGAAGGGGAGTGGGGAGCGGCGAATGGAGAGTGGGGAAATCCGCAGATTACGCCGATTTCACAGATTAAAAAACCTGTGCAATCGCCGCGGTCTGCGGATAAACTATCCGTAACCTTGAGGGCGGCTCTTATGAGGCTGAAACCAAGCACGTGGTTGGGCCACTACGAAATCCTGAGCCACATCGGCTCGGGCGGCATGGGCGAAGTCTATCGCGCCCGCGATAACAAGCTCCAGCGCGAAGTGGCGCTCAAAGTCCTGCCGGAACAGTTCGCCCGCGACGCCGAGCGCGTAGCGCGGTTTCGCCGCGAAGCGCAGTTGCTCGCGCAGCTCAATCACCCGAACATTGCCGCCATCTACAACTTCGAAGAAGCGGGAGAGACGCGCTTTCTGGTCATGGAGTTGGTGCTCGGCGACACGCTGCGGGAGCGGGTCAAACGAGGTCCGGTTCCGGTCGAGGAGGCGCTCACCATCTCGAAACAGATTACCGACGCCCTGGAGCACGCGCACGAAAAGCCGATTATTCATCGCGACCTGAAGCCCGCCAACGTCAAGGTGACGCCCGCGGGTCAGGTGAAGGTGCTCGACTTCGGTCTCGCCAAAGCGTTCGGCGGAGCCGGGAAGCCCGTTGATCCTGCCGACGTTCCCACCGGTAGCCAACACGACACGCTCAAGGGCACCATCCTCGGCACGCCCGCCTACATGTCGCCCGAACAGGCGAGCGGCAAAGAAGTGGACAAGCGCGCTGACATCTGGTCCTTCGGCTGCGTGCTGTATGAGTTGTTGACCGGAAAGCGGGCCTTCGAAGGCGAGACCGTCACGGAGATCATCGCCTCCGTGCTCAAGTCGGAGCCGGATTGGGCCGCGCTGCCGGAAACGACGCCGGGTATCCGCACGATGCTCCGCCGCTGCTTGCAGAAAGACGCCAAGCGGCGTTTTCGCGATGCAACGGATGTAGGGATCGAAATCGAAGAGGCCCGAGCCGCATCGGCCCCAACCCCGGCAGCACCCGTGATTGCCAAGCCTCCCACTCTCCGCGTCTGGCGGAGAGCCTTGCCGTTTGTCCTGACGGGCGTGGTCGCCGCTGCCATTGCCACGGGAATAGCCCTCTGGAATTTCCGATCTTCTCCTACCTCACCGCCTGTTACGCGCTTAGTGGTCCCGCTGCCAGCGACCGATCGGCTGGCAGGACTGGACGTGTCGAGCGTGGCCGTCTCGCCGGACGGCACACACCTTGTGTATGTCGCCAGCAGCAGCAGCGCCATCCAGCAGCTCTACGTGCGCGCAATGGATGGCCTGGAGACGAGGCCGATCTCTGGCACAGAGGGCGCTTCCAATCCGTTCTTTTCGCCGGACGGGCAATGGGTCGGGTTTTTCGCCGGGGGAAAGCTGAAGAAAGTCCCCATCACTGGCGGGGCGACCTTGACTCTCGCCGATGCACCGATCCACCGTGGCGTCGCGTGGGGCCCCAATGACACCATCATTTTCACGCCGATAAACACTACTAGCCTCTTTGTGGTCCCAGCCGCCGGGGGCAAGCCGGAGATTTTCACCAAGCTCGATGCCAGTAAGGGGGAGACCTCACACCGCTGGCCTGTGTTTTTGCCGGGCGGCAAGGCAGTGCTTTTTACTGCCCTAATAAGTGGTAACGCCAATGATGCAAACATCGTGGTGCAGAATCTCGAAACCGGCGAGCGGCGAACCCTGCTGGTCCAGGGGGGAACCTATCCGCGCTACACGCCCACGGGGCATATCGTCTATTACCGGGCGGGAACCATCATGGCAGTCCCGTTTGATTTGACGAAGCTGGAAGTGAACGGGTCTCCCTTTCCCATTGTCGAAGGCGTCATGGGAAGCAGCGGCGCTTCCGGGGCAGCCCAATACGCGCTTTCCGACCACGGCTCACTCTTCTACGTGCCCGGGGTTGGCAGCCAGGACATTAGGCGTTCACTGGTCTGGGTAGACCGGAAGGGCGTGGTCCAACCACTGCGCGCGCCACCACGTTCGTATGTGACTCCTCGGCTCTCGCCCGACGGCCAGCGGGTAGCCATCCAGATGCAGGAAGGCAATGTTGACATCTGGGTCCATGAGTTGTCGCGCGAAACGCTCACCCGGCTGACCTTTGACCCAACTGCCGACGAAACGCCTGTCTGGGCGCCCGACGGAAAGAACCTGGCGTTTGCGCACGCCGGGGCTGGAGGCATGACTATACTCCGGAGACTCGCCGATGGGAGCGGAACGGAGGAAACACTCCTGACCCTTCCCGAGCACACGCACGTCGGCTCCTGGTCGCCCGACGGGCAGATGCTAGCCTTGGAGCAAGTGCGTCCGGGAAGCGGCTCGGACATCTGGATTCTCCCGCTGCAAGGAGATCGGAAGCCAACGCCCTTCCTCCAATCCTCGTTTACTGAACAGAACCCAGTTTTTTCGCCCGACGGACGCTGGCTGGCTTACACTTCCGATGAGTCCGGGCGCTTCGAGGTTTACGTGCAGCCGTACCCCGGTCCCGGCGGAAAGTGGCAGATTTCGACGGAAGGCGGCACGGAGGCGCTCTGGGCGCGGAACGGGCGAGAATTGTTCTACCGCAACGGCGACAAGATGATGGCGGTGGACGTCAATCAGAGCCGCGACAGTAATGGAGCGGTCAGCTTTGCCGCCGGCACGCCCAAAGTCCTCTTCGAGGGACGAAATGAAGCCACTGTGGGCTTTGGGTTTCGTAGCAATTACGATGTCTCGCCGGATGGCCAGCGTTTCCTGATGGTCAAGCCGAGCGAAGACCAACCCGCCCCCACGCAGATCAACGTGGTGCTGAACTGGTTCGAGGAACTGAAGCGGCGGGTCCCTGCGGGACAGTGACGAGTGACAAGTGACGAGTGACGAGCAAGAAATCAGAGCCGCGCGCGTAAGCAAGCGGACAATCGGAGCCGCGACTGTGAAGGAGCGTCCACACAACTTCGAGTGGGAACGCACATGCCTGACTTGAGATGAATCTGATAAATCTTGAGCTGTCAAGAGGACAGAGATGGATGGTGGTCGCTCGGTTACCCTCGCGGCTCTGATCGAAAAACTGTGACCGACAGCGGCGGCACGGTGAGATGAAGCGAGTAAGGCCGTCCGTGGCTGGGGTGCGGGTTGGCGCGGACGCCGCCGACGTTGCCCAGGTTGCTGCCTCCGTAGGCGGCGGCTTCGCTGTTCAGCAGCTCCCGATAGTAACCGTCTTCCGGAACGCCGATGATGTAGTCGGTGCGGAGCACCGGCGTGAAGTTGCAGACCACGACCAGAAAGTCCCGCGGGTCCTTGCCGCGCCGCAGGTAGCAGAGGATACTCTGCTCCCAGTCGTGAAAATCAATCCACTCGAATCCCGGGTAGTGGAAGTCCACTTCATAGAGCGCCGGCTGCGACTGGTACAGGCGGTTTAAGTCCGCAACGTAGCGTTGCATCTGGCGATGTGGCTCGTAGTCGAGCAGGTGCCAGTCGAGGCTTGTGTCGTGGTTCCACTCGCGCCACTGGCCGAACTCGCCGCCCATGAAGAGCAGCTTCTTGCCGGGCTGCGTCAGCATGTACCCATACAGCAAACGTAGGTTGGCGAACTTCTGCGCGTCGTAGCCGGGCATTTTCCCGAGCAGCGACCCCTTGCCGTGGACCACTTCGTCATGCGAGAGCGAAAGGATGAAGTTCTCGGTGAAGGCGTAGAGGATCCGGAAGGTCAGCTCGTGGTGGTGGTACTTGCGGAAGAGCGGGTCACGGGCCAGGT
>CAYWWM010000033.1:0-12088 GCA_964461735.1 uncultured Solibacteraceae bacterium
AACTCCCCGTGGACCAGATCGTGCAGCGCGTACTCTCCGGCATCCGCCCCGGCGCGATCGTCCTCTTTCATGACGGAGTTCCGCCGCGCAAGTCCGCCGACCGCAAGGCCACGGTGGAGGCGCTCCGGGGGGCGCTCCACGCCGTCCTGGGGCGCTATACATGTGTCCCGGTTTCCGAGCTGGATCCGAAGCCCCGAGGATAACCTTACAACTTCAGCAGCTCGCGCAGGCGTTTGGTTTGCGCGCGGCTGACGGGGATTTCCGTGTTCTTGCGGTCCGCCATGCGCAGTTGGTAGGAACTCTTGAACCAGGGGACGACCTCTTTGATGTGGTTGATGTTGGCGAGGTAGGAGCGGTGCACGCGCCAGAAAACGCCGGGATCCAGATTGGCCTGTAGCTCCTCGATCGTGCGGAAATTGGACTCGCCTTCGAGGTCCTTGCTCACCAGCGTGATGAGCCCGTCCTCGATGGTGGCGAAGATAAGCTCCCCGGCGTCGAGCAACAAGAGGCGGTTGTTGCTGCGGACGAGGAGCTTGGCCTGCTGCGACGGACGCGTCTGCAACGTGCGGAGCAATTCCTCCAGGGTGTCGGCCGAACTGGCCGGTGTGTCGAGCAGCCGTCGTACGCGCTGCAAGGATTTCGCCAGCCGCTCTTTCTCAACGGGCTTCAGCAGGTAATCAATGGCGTTCAGCTCGAAGGCCTCGACGGCGTACTGGTCGTAGGCGGTGACGAAGACGACATGCGGAATGCGAACCTTGCTCTTCTTGTCGAGCAGCTTGCGTACCAGCCCCAGGCCGTCCTGCCCCGGCATGGCGACGTCAAGGAAAATCACGTCCGGCTCGTGCTCCTTGATGAGCTGGAACGCCTCGATCCCGTTGCGAGCTTCGGCGACGATCTGAACGTCAGCGTGGGCGCGGAGCAGGAAGGAGAGCTCCCGCAAGCCGAGCGGCTCGTCGTCCACTACGACGGCGGTGATTGTAGACGTGGATGTGGCAGGCCCGCTTCTGCCGGGTTCCTTCATGGCTTCGCCTCCCCGCGCGTGCCAGTATAGCACCATAGGCAAGAGTAGCCACAGAGTCACGGAGGGCGCGTGCTATAATGCGCCGTGTCCAGCGCCAAGCTGGATACTGCGCCCGTGACGGAGTTCGGATGAGTCCTGGAAGTGCGGCCACACGGAGATCGGGTAGTCCATCCGCCGTCACGCATAATCCGTCTCGCACGGTCTTCCGAGGAAAGGTATTTTCCGTAGCGCGGTACGCGGCCATCGAGCCGGGCGGCGTTGCGGTGATGCGCGAGGTGGTCCACCACGCCGGCTCCGCCGTCATCCTGCCGCTTCTGGAAGATGGGCGCATCGTGCTGATCCGGCAGTTCCGCCTGGCTGCCGGCCGCTTCCTGTGGGAGTTGCCGGCGGGGTCGCTGGATCGGGGAGAAACGGCGCTCGCGGCGGCTCGGCGAGAGCTGGCCGAGGAGACCGGTTATCGGGCGTCGTCGTGGCGCAAGCTCATCGAATTTTTCCCCAGCCCCGGAATTCTCGATGAACGGATGACGATCTTTTTAGCGCAGAAGATTCGGCCCGGCCAGGCCTCCCCCGAGAGCGACGAGCGCATTCAGGCGCGGGCGTTCGCGCCGGAGCGATGGCAGGCGATGATCCGCTCGGGACAAATCCGGGACGGGAAGACGCTGACGGGGCTGCTCTACTGGGGATGGATCGCGTCGCGAGACTAAGGAGTTATTGCATAACCCTCTGGAAGCAGTTGTAAGGGCACGGTTTCACAGGATGCTGAAAAGCTCTCAAAGTACGGTCATTCTGAGGAGTCGAAGACGACGGAAGCCACGCCTTTTCTCTAGCCCAGGCGTTTACGCCTGGGTTCGAGGAGGTCCACACACCGTTGTAGCCCCCTTGCAGGGGGCTTTCCTCTGAGCGAGCCCAAGCCCCCTGAAGGGGGCGGAAGAAAAAGGATTCGACTCCGAATCCCCAGGCGTGAACGCCTGGGCTAGAGAAAAAGGAACGCGCGGGGTGGTTGTAAAGTCCATGAATAATCCAGGTGAAGGCGTGCCCTTCGGTGGTTCAAGAGGTTGTGCAACAGCCTCTAAGGAGCAGCGATGGCTCTCGCAAAGCAACTGAGCATACAGGTCGAAAACAAACGGGGCGTTCTGGCGGCGCTGTGCAGCGAGCTGGCGAAGGTGGCGGTAAACATCAGCGGTATTTCCGTGCGCGACCTGCCGGGAGAGGCCCTGATCCGCATCGTGCCGGACCCGTTCGAGACCGCGAAGAAGGTTCTCGCACAGATGGGCTATTCCTTCCACGAGGAAACCGTAATTACGGTCCACCTGCCGGACCGCCCCGGCGCGCTGGGAAAAGTGACCCGCAAGCTCGCCGAAAAAGGGATTGATATTCTCTACGCCTATGGCACGCTGGAGCGCGGATCGGACCGGGCCATGGTTGTGATGGGTGTTTCCGATCCCGAAAAAGCGTCGGAAATTGTGAAATGACCTGGCAGTGGCCCGCAATTTTTATTGCTGATCACTCGTCACTTTTCACTCATCACTTCTTTTATGTCTGACTACACTCCTGAACATGCGCGGTCAGGGCTCGACGCGGAACTCCCGCCTCTGGCGACCTGGCCCAATCAGTTTCGGAACTATGAGATCACGGTCGTAGTCCCGGAATACACTTCCATCTGCCCGAAGACCAACCTGCCCGATTTCGGGATCGTCACAATCCGCTATATCCCCGCCGAGCTCTGCGTGGAGTTGAAGTCGCTGAAATACTATCTGGTCGGGTACCGGAACCTGGGGATCTTCTATGAGAATGCGATCAACCGGATATTGAAGGACCTGGTCGCGGCGTGCCGACCGGTTTCGGCGAGCGTGACGGGGGAATTCAATGTGCGCGGCGGGATGAAGAGCGTCATCGAGGCCCGCTACCAGCGTGAGTCACCGGCTTGATCGCGGAGAAGAAACTCCCACCACTGCCATCTTCGGAAACGGCCGCATGGCCCCGCACGGTGGGTTTCTCACTTCACAATCGGGAACGTGGCGGGATTGCTGAAAATATTGGTCTCCGTGACGGAGCCGAACACGATCAGGTTCTGGTGGAGGATCAATTCGGCGGCGGGGTTCGACTCGGCATCGGAGGGCACCGTGAACTTCACCTGGTATAGCCCCACGGTGCCCGGGACCAATCCGGCAAAGCTGACGATGGTGGCCGACGAGCCGCTCGTCTGGGTGCTGCGCGGCAGCAGGATCAGCGTAGCGTCGGCCGAAACCGACGCAGTGAAGGTAATCTTGGCTTCCGAAGTCGGGACGCGGAGTTCCAGTTCGACGCTGACGTCGGTGAGGTTCGCAAGCGCAGTCACGTTCGGATCCAGGTTGATTTGTTCCGCCAGGCGGCTGGCTATGGTCTGGAGCGTATCGCCCTCCACGGTTGTATAGGAGTAGACGGTTTCCAACAGCGTGATGGTTACGGTCTGGCCCGGCTGCGGCGTGCCCCGCACGAGCACGTCTCCCGGAACCAGAGGCAAGGCCCTCCCGATGGTGGCTTGCACGGGATTGGTGGCGTTCGCCACGCCGGGCTTCAGAAACGGCGGCTCGAATTCAATCGCCAAAGGCGACTCTTCCGACACGGCGAGCGTAATGGCAATCACCAGATCGCTGTTGGGGTTCCGATGTTCCATGAGGATTCGGGACCGCCCCGGATCAGCCGTGGCCAGGACGTTGGGATCGCCGGCCATCAGTTCGGCCAGGCCGTTGAGGACAGAATCCAAGGTGTCTCCTGACTGGACAGTATAGGCAAAGTGGGTCCCCGCCAGCGTGATGGTTACGATATCGCCGGGGCGCGGCGTGCCTCCGAGCACGACGTTGCGGGGCACAAAGTTGGTGAACTCCGTACTCAGCGTCAGTGTGGCCCCCTCGGAAACGAAGGCGTTGAAGGAGATATTCGTGCCTTGTTCTCCGAGCTGCCGCGCGCGCAGGATAATCTGGAGCGCATCCTCGGCGCCGATGACCGCCGACACCTCCGGATCATTGGCGTTGATGATCTCGATGAGGCGATCCTGGATGGCGCCCAGAGTATCCTCCGCGGCGGTTGTGTAGCTGTAGTCGCGTCCGTTCACCCGGATCGTGAGCGTCTGACCGGCGCCGGTGGTGCCGCCGATCGTGACTGCGCCGCTGGCTCCGAAATTGGCAGGCGCTCCGCTCTCGACGGCGTTGTCAACCTTTCCCAAGCCGGTAACAAGGGCAACGAGTTCCTCGCCGGGACGGGCCGGCGAATCTACCGTCACGGGAGTCATGTCGGAGTGGAAGATCAGTCCGCGCCCGCGACCGTCTCCGGAATACGTGAAGATTCCCGGCGCTCCCGTCGAAACCGCCGCCGGCGAGGCGGCCGAAACGATGGTGCCTTGCAGCGTGTCTTTCTCGACTGCCACGGACGAGCTGAATCCATTCAGCTCGAACGGAACCTGCACCTTGATTTGCGTGGGGGAAACGAAAAAGATCGGGGCCAGAATTGCGTCGAACGTGACGCGCACGTGGCCCAGTTCGGTCGGCAAGGGAAGCGAGTCCGCCTCCTGGGTCGTATCCGCCAGGTTCTCGCCGAACAGGCTCACGATGCCCCCCGGGGCCAGCGGCGGCTGCGGCAGAACGACTCCGCAGGCCCGCGACTGCGGCTCCGTCGAAAAACTGGCGGAGTTGACAATCCCGTTCAGTTTGATCAAGCCCGGACCCGGCTGGAACCCTAGGATGCGACGGTTGAAGCTGTCGCTAACGAACAGCCGGTTCCCCGCGTGAAACGCCGCGTACGGCACCGCAAAGTTGGACGCCGCGCAGCTTTCGAGTAGCCCCAGGAAATCGGCCTGGCCCAGCACGAGGGTCGGTTCCGCGCCGTTGGCCGTCGGGATCGGATCGTAGATCAGGACGCGGTTATTTCCGGAATCCACCACCAGCAGCCGCTGGCCGTCGCTGTAAGCGTAGCGGGGAAAATTCAGAGCCGTGGGAGTATTTCCGGGACCGTTGGCCGTAAAGCTCGACTGTCCGACAACGACATCCGCAGATGTTCCGTTCTGCGTGGGAATCTGGTTATAGATGAGAACTCGATTGTTTCCCAGGTCGGAAACGATGAGCCGCTGTCCGTCCGTCGTAGCGCTCATCGGGGATGACAAGGTGTTGGCGGCGGTGGGAAGGGCCTCGCCGCGGTCGAAATTGGGCTGCCCCAACACTACGTCGGCGGATGCTCCGCTTTGCGTAGGGATCTGGTTGTAGATCACGACGCGGTTGTTCAGCGTGTCCGTGATGAATAGACGGGTTCCGTCGGTGGAAACGCTATTCGGGCGCCGCAAGCGATTCGGTCCGACGCCGAACCCCGACGAACCGAATCCGGCCTGGCCGACCACCACATCTGCCGCCGTGCCGTTCGTTTCCGGAATGCGATTGAAAATCACGACTCGGTTGTTTCCCCACTCGGCGACAAAGAGGCGCGTGCCGTCGCTGGCGACCGCCACGGGCTGGTTCATCTGGTGGGCGGCGGCCCCCGCTGCGGAGGTCGTGAAATCCGGCTGCCCGACCACCACACTGGCCTCCCGCAGGAAGGCCCCCCCCCAGTCCCGGAAGACATCGAATTCGTGATAAATCAAGACCCGATTATTATTGGGCGGGGCAAGATAGGAGCTGTCCGCAACGAGGAGTTTCTGGCCGGCCAAGGCAATCCCGGAAATGGCCCCGAAGCGCAGCTCGGTGGTCCCGAAACTGATGTCGGAGAAGTTGGTCTGTCCCAGCACCCAGAGCGCTGCCTGCCCGTTCTGGAAGCCTTGGGGGATCGGCTGCGTCTGGCCCCGGACTTCCGCGGCCAGCAGCACAATCCCAAGAATCGGAAGTATTCGCTGAAAAACTCTCTTCATTGCCACAAGTGCATCCCCGGTCCCTCCTGGTGAGGTCCGTCATTCCGTAGGATGGCTCTCTCGAGGGCTAGGATGCCCTTGCACTGACGGAGTGCTTGTCCTCTCCCATTGTATGCAAAGTTGGCCCACTTCGGCAACACGCCAGACTCCGACCCGTTGCCCGCTCCCTTCTATGATACCATCGGAATTTCACGGGTCAGTGTTTGGGGAATTTCCTCGTGCGTTTTCTTGCAGTTACCTATCGGTTCGCCCTTTTCCAGCTCGGCTTGATCCTGCTGGCGGGGGTAGCGCCATCACCTGCTGCGGCGGCCCGCTTCCCGTCGGATGGAGTCTGCGGGACTTACCCCGGCCGCGTAGTGGACGAAATAGCTCGGCATCAGCAGTTCCTCCGTCAGCGAGCGCGGCAGGGGTTTGTGCCACTTTCATCGGCGGGCTCGGCGCCGCTCGACGTCGGCCAAATTGCGGTCTTGCCCGATGACGGGACGCTCGTGTCGCCCGCCAATTTTTTCGATCTCCATCAGCTGACCCTGACGTTCACGCCGAAAACGGGGGTTTATGCCGTAGCAGTCGGTGCGCTGGAGTTTGATAGCTCCGCCGTGCAACAGGGCATCCTGCTCAACCCGCCTCCGGCAAGCCACCCGAACAACATCGGGGACGACGGCACGCGCGCGGTGAACCTCGGGTTCGTATTCCCGTTTTTCGGGGAGAACTACACATCGGTTTTCATCAACTCGGACGGCAACCTGACGTTTCAAGAGGGTGACACGGCCCATTCGAAGCGGAGCCTGTCTCGGATTCTTTCCGGCCCCCCGCGGATTGCGCCGTATTTTGTGGATCTCGACCCGTCGGTGGGCGGCGAGCTGCGGTACTTGTCCTCGAGCGAGCGCTTAGTGGTCTCCTGGAGCGCCGTTCCTGATTATCGGGAATCCGGCGTGGGGCCGCGCGAAACCTTCCAGGTAGAGTTGCTTCCCGACGGGAGCATTCAGTTCTCCTACAACGGAATCAACGGACGAGAGGCGGTGGTCGGAGTCACCCCGGGCGCTTCCTTGGGATCGGTGGAACTGCTCGACCTGAGCGCTGCCACAGGCCAAGCTGCTTCGGCCGGCTCGATTGCCGAAATTTTTTCGCTGTCCGCTCAGCTTGACCTGCTGGCCGTGTCGCGGCGATTCTACGAAACGCACGACGATGCGTATGAGTTTTTGGTTGTCTTCACCACTTTCGATTTCAACCTCGACGGAGCCTTCGCCTTCGCTGAAATTGTCTCCAACAATGTCACCGGCATCGGCCGCATCGGGAACCCCCCGGTCTTTGACTCCGCAGGCTCTTTCGGCAGCTCGCGCTTGGAGACCGTGCTCAATATGGGAAACCTGCTGCGGTATCCGCAGAACCCGAGGGAGGTTTTCCATGGCGTAAACTCCACTCTCAGCATCCTGGGGCAGGAGGCGGGACACCGATTTTTGTCTTACGTGCGATGGAGGGACCCGCAGGGTCCCCCCGACAGCACGGAGCTGCTGGGGCGCGGACTCACACATTGGAGCTTCTTCTACAACTCCGACGCCTCCGTAGTCGAAGGAAACCGGATTCGAGACAACGGAGACGGAACCTTCACCACCACCGGAGTGGTCGAACAGTACAGCGCTCTCGACCAATACCTGATGGGCCTGCGCTCGCCGGAGGAAACGCCCGCAAGCTTTCTGGTCAAGGATCCCATCAGCGCTTTCACCGCTTCCCGCGCGCCGCAGTTGAACGCCACGTTTTCCGGCCGCCGCGCCAGTGTCACCGTGGACCAGATCATCGCCGCCAACGGCCCGCGCGTCCCCAATTCCGTCATTGCTCCGAAGACGTTTAACTTTGCGTTTCTCTTGGTGGTCCCGCGAAACACCTCGCCGAGCGACGCGCAGGTCGCGCATCTCGACCGCATTCGGCGCGAGTGGGAGCCGTTTTTCACGCAGGCCACAGCGTCTCGCGCGGCTGCCCGGACAGACCTCCTGCTCAGCCTGCGATGGACTCCCAGTCCGCTGGGGCTGATTACGGGGACACAAGCGGAGGCGCAGGTGGGGCTGCTCGCCGCGCCCGCTTCCGATCTTACCGTTACGCTTACGAATTCGAATCCCTTGATCGTCGCCCTGCCGCCGAGAGTCGTCGTTCCCGCGGGAAGCCGTTCCGCGCCGGTTCCCGTCACGGCGCTCGCCCCAGGCAGGGCTGCGGTGAGCGCCACGGCGCCGGGATTCGAAACCAGCACCGCCGTCGTCGAAGTTCTCGCAGCTCCCGCCTCGGGCGGGCTGGCGCTCTCGATCGAGAGCGGGGACCGGCAAATCGCGAGCCCCTGGACTTCCCTGCCCCAGCCGCTCCGAGTGGTTCTGCGCGACGGCAACACGATCCCCTTTGCGGGCGTTCGAGTCGAGTTTGCAGTCACGCAAGGCGACGCTTCCTTGAATGTCTCCGGAACAAGCACGGACGGGCAGGGCCGCGCTTCCGCGAACGTTACGCTGGGACCAGAGACTGGGCCGGTCCGCATCACCGCCATCGTCCCCGGAACCCTCTTGCAGGCCCAATTCACCGCATTCTCCGCCGGCGTGCCGGTGGTCCCGCAGACGGGGGTTGTCCACGCGGCCAGCTTTCTCCCCGGGGCTGCGTCTCGCGGTTCCATCATCTCGATCTTGGGAGTGAATCTGGCGGCAACGACGGCTGGGGCGACCTCGCTTCCGCTGCCGACGGGGCTCGCCGGTGCGTCGGTCGAGATCGGCGGGCTGGCGGCTCCGCTTTACTTCGTCTCTCCCACCCAGATCAACGCGCAGGTCCCCATGGAGCTGGGCGCTACGGAGGTCTCGCTGATCGTGCGCAACGGGGCTTCGTCGTCCGATCCGGTAACGATCGTCGCCCGGCCTGCGAGCCCCGGCATCTTTACGCAAGACGGGGATGGGAGCGGCCCCGGCGTCATTACGCACGCCGCCACGAACTTCCTGGTCACCCCCGACCGCCCCGCCTCGGCAGGAGAGGTGGTGCAAATCTATGCCACCGGCCTGGGACTCGTCAGTCCGCCCGTCGCGAGCGGCAGCCCCGCGCCGGCGGAGCCTCTCTCGCGCACTGTTTCACTGGTCACGGTAACCATGAACGGGACCCCTGCTCCCATCTCCTTCTCCGGTTTGGCTCCGGGCCTGGCGGGCGTATATCGCGTGGACGCGCAAGTCCCCGCAGGAATCCGGGGAACCGCGACCGTAGTCGTGAGCGTGGACGGGATCGCGAGTAATGGGGCAACGATGGAGGTGCGGTGAAATACGGCTGTATTATTCGCCTGTGCTAGAATCAATTGTGCGAATTCCTACAGCGGATGATCAGGAGGCAAATCTTGACGAGGATCACTGGAATGCTCACATTGTAACAGAGCATTTCGAATTGTTGCCGTATCAGAGGTTAGTCATCGAAACACTCCAGCGCCCAGAGTTCATTTGCCGGGGAAAGCGCGATCCAACGACCAAGATATACCAGAGGACTTACGAAAATATTTTTATAGGAGACAAGCGGGTCGAACGCATCAGCTTGCGGGTATTCGTTCGCGAGACGAGCGGCTTTGTCGTCACGGCGTTTTTCGCCGAAGCCGAGTTCCGCGGTCTGGGTGAGAAGATATGGCCTTTGTAATCGAGCAGCGATTTGAAGACGTACGGTACTCCTATGACCGGGAAGGGGACGTGCTTTACATTTCCTTCGGCCCGCCGGAACCATGCGTTGCCTTGGGCGTTGAGGACTGGCTCGCTGTGCGGATCACTCCTTCTGTCCCTCCGCAGATTCGCGGATTCACAATCATCGGATTCAAGCGTATTTTCTCGCGCATCCGTCCCGACCTCATGGCAAACCTTCCGGACCGAGTTGATAGGCTCCGAAGCGCCCGATTTGTCATCCACTACTCGGATGAAACGGACACTCTGACATTCCGGTTTGAGGAAGAACAGCCGGCTTATTACGAGCGCTTGGACGGCAACATTTATCTGGAGAGAGCCTTGGTAGGAGGGGCGATTCTCGGGTTCCGGATCAGCCAATATACGGAGCACGGAAACGCGTCAGCGGAAAAAGTCCTTTCTTCGATCTGCGACGCTCTGTTTGTAACCCCCGAAACTCCCCAGGCCGATGCCCTGACCCGAGCTTTGGTGCAACATCTGAATCTCCCTGCCTTGCTCTCCTTCGCAGCCTGAAATCCGGAGTGACGACCTCCTTCCAAGATTTCTCAGCGTGCCCAACCGACTTGATAAAGTCAGATTCTCGGATTTCGAGTAACGCCGTGAAGATGGAAGTGCGGTAGGACGGCGTGGCTTCTCGTCGTGATATAGTTAGGGCCAATGTTTTTGGAAGGGAGAAAACACATGCGTCATTGGCGAAGAACGGTTTTGCTGCCTCTTGTTTTTCTGTCCTTCGTTTGGCCTTCCGACGCTCAACAACCTGCCTCGGACCGATTCACAATCTTGCTCTCGAACGACGACGGGTACGACGCCCCAGGATTGCGAGCACTGACGGAGGCTCTTCGTCCTCTGGGAGAGATTATCGTTGCGGCCCCGACGTTCGAACAGAGCGGAAAAGGGCACGGCCTCACTCTCCGCGAACCGATTGGCGTGAGCGAAAGAAAACAGCCCAACGGGACTACCTGGTACTCCATTGAGGCGCCGCCGGCGACTTGCGTCCGTCTGGCTTTGGAATCGCTGCTCACGCGGCGCCCGGATGTGGTCATCAGCGGGATCAATCGGGGAGACAACCTGGGGATCACCGTCTACCATTCCGGCACAGTCGGGGCGGCGCGCGAAGCAGCCATCGTGGGCCTGCCCGCGATTGCCGTCTCGATTCGAGGAGATGAGCCAGCAACCTATGTCGCGGCGGCCGGCTTTGTCCGGGACCTCATCGAAGAGCTGCGTGCGAAGAATGCGCTAAAGCCCGGCCTGTTCCTGAACGTGAACGTTCCGGCGGGACCCACCCAGGGAGCGCGCTTGACCGGACTCAGCGTCAAGGCGAGATACGATCGGTTCGAGCGGCAAATGAGCCCTATGGGCCGACTGTTTTTCTGGCCGGCGTTTGAGCAGTTGGAGGACGACGCGGAAGGCACTGACGTCTGGGCTTTCGTTCGAGGGTTCATCACAGTTACCCCGATGAAGCTGGATGTAGCCGAAGGCCAGACAAACGAGGGCTTACGGGCGCTGGACCTTTGGTCACCGGCAGGCGCAAGCCTTCGCTAGGGTCTGAAGGTTACTGAGGAGCGGGCGCGCTCTCTGCAGGCGCGGGAGGCGCCGGCGGAGTCAAGTTCGGGGGCGGGATGTAGGCGGCCGGCATGTTAGCGCGTTTCCAGCTCATCACCAGCATAGTGAGGGCCTGCGTTTCGCGCGGGCCGAAGTTGAAGTTCGGCATCACCGATGTCGGGGAAACGTCTCGCGGGTTCCGGAAGTGGACCAGGTGCCAGTTGAAGACGGCCTGCTTTCCCGGCACCTTGGTGTAGTCGTAGTGCTCGGGCGACTGATCGCCGGCGTAGGTGAGGTCCGGGCCGATCAAGGCGCCCTGCCCGTTGATCTTGTGGCAGAGCGAGCAGCGCCGCTCGGCAACGATCTGCTTGGCGTAGTTGATGTACTCGGCCCCTTCCGTGTGCACGTCGTAGCGGTGGCAAATGTTGCACTTGATCTCGAGCAGCGCCTGCGGGTCGTTCACCTGCAACGACTGGCCGATCTCGGTATAGAGCAGCGGGTCCTCCCAGTGGATTACGCCGGTGGCGTGCGCGCCTTCGATGTCGGTGGCAAACCCCTGCCCTCCGTGGCAAACCGTGCAGCCGTACTCGGTCAACGAATGCGTCTGCAAGATTCCCGTCGGATGCGACCGAAAGGGGTGGGGGGCATCTTCCATGCCTTCCCATTCGACACCGAGATGGCAGGTGACGCAGCGGTCCACGCGGTCGAGCTCCGCGACCCAAATCTGCTGAAGCCCGGAGGGAACTTGCTGCGCGCGCTCCTCGCCAAACCGCTCGGTGATCAGGGCCCGGAATTCCGACTGATAATTCTTCCACTCGGGGCGGTAGTAGTCCCAATAGACCCACCCGGTCACAACCAGAAGGGCTAAGCCCATCAGGTACGCCAGACCCATATCGCGGTTATCCGATTTCATGGTAGTTGCTACCTGATAGCTGCTAGTGCTTACTTTCATAAGTAAGCGTTATATGTTATGCT
>CAYWWM010000034.1:0-11967 GCA_964461735.1 uncultured Solibacteraceae bacterium
GAACGTAGGGGATTAAATGCGAATTCAACAGATTGTGCCACCCGTCGCTGATCCTCACGTCTCTGTGTCAACGCCCCCTTTGGTGTGGCCCAGCAATCGACTTGGCTACGTAAACGCGAGACAGAGATGGTGGGTCGGTGTGCGCTTCGGTTCGGATGCCGACGCCCTGATCTTCAAGAAGGCTGTCGAAGGGACGCAGATTCGACTTATAGAGTTCGAAGGAAAGTTCTATATCGAGGACCCGCAAATCCCAGATTCGGCTTCCATGGATGCGCCGGATCGCTATGCTGAAGAGGAGCTACCATGCCTTAACGCCGCTGTAAAGCTACTGTGTCCCCAATATCTGCCAGCGCGTTTCTACTGCGGTGTCGATCTCAGCAAAGGATACGGTCAAAGCATTGTGTCTTCCGGACCTGTTCTACTCGGACACAAACAGCCCGAATCGATTGTGGCGTTCTTGCGGCAGCCGAGCACAGACTTCCCAGCCATTCGTGATCTCTGGACGCGCAATGCTGACGTGCGAGAGGCACTGTTCTACTTTGGTTCGGACGGCAACCCGTGGTCCAACCTTTATAAGGTGACCGAGATCATAGAGGAGTATTCTGGAAGTGAACGCGAGCTGCTTGACCAAAATTGGTGCTCGCGATCAACTTGGGAACGCTTCAGGCGCACGGCAAACCATCAGGAAGCGATTGGCATGTTCTCTCGACATGCGAGATCGAAGGCTAAACCACCATCCGATCCCATGAGCATCGAGGAAGCCCGATCCTTCGCAAGGGATCTCCTTCAGGGATGGATTCACGAGCTGCTTCGACACTAGCATTGAGAGCTTAGCAATGGGGGTTTCTTTTTCGAACGTCTCCTCAGAATGACCGCGCGTCGGGTGTTTTTCAACAGCCGGTGCTCGGTTGGTTCGCGCCCTTCTTGAGGAATACACAAAAATGTGAGATGCTTGCACATCGGGAGAGCTTGCACATGGGGAGCAAGGATGATGCGGACCAATATAGACATTGATGACCGCCTGATGCGCGAGGCGATCCGGCTGAGCGGGGCTTTGACCAAGAGAGCCGCCGTGGAGGAGGGGTTGAAGCTATTGATTCAAACTCGTTCGCAGGCACGGATCCGCCGGTGGCGCGGGAAGATCCGCTGGGAGGGCGACTTGAACGAGTCCCGCTTGGGCCGGGTTTCATCGGCACGGCATCGAGATCGGGTTTGAGAATAGACTTGCATGGTCATCGTGGATACAACCGTCTGGATTGACTATCTGGCAGGGATCCCAAACCCGCAGACTTCCTGGTTGGAAACGGAAATGGATCGGCAACGAGTAGGTCTCACGGATCTGATCCTCTGCGAGGTGTTACAAGGGGTCCGGGATGAGGCGGTCTTTTCGCAGTTTCAACAGGACCTTTGCGTCTTCCACGTATTCCACACCGGGGGGAGGGACTTGGCCATCGCAGCGGCGCAAAACTACCGGTCCCTGCGAGCCCGGGGTCACACCATACGCAAAACCATTGATTGTCTGATCGCGACTTTCTGCTTGCGCGAAGGGCATGCCCTGTTACACCGCGACCATGATTTCGATCCGTTCGAGGAGCACCTCGGGCTTCGTGTGGTTCACCCGTAACGCTGATCTCAAACGAAACGCGGGTAAGTTTCAGCCATGCGTGACTACGCCGAAGCCGTCCTAAATCATCTTGACCGGCGGGAGGTCGAGTACGCCGACGTGCGAGTCATAGAATCGCGGGAGCGGAATATCTCGACCAAGAACGGCAAGGTGGGAACGAGTTCCTCGGACGAGTCGCTCGGGCTGGGAGTCCGAGTTCTGGCGCAGGGCTGCTGGGGTTTCGCCTCGACGGACGATTTGTCGAAGGATTCGCTTGCCGCCGTCGCCGCGAAGGCGCTGGCGATTGCGCGCGCGAGCGCCTTGGCGAAAAAAGCGGACATCGTGCTGGCGCCCGAACAGAAGGCCGTTGCGACGTGGGTATCTCCGTTTCGCACCGACCCGTTCAGCACTTCCGTCGAAGACAACCTCAATTTACTGCTTCGCGCCGACGCCGAGATGCGCGCCGTGCCCGGCGTCACGTTGGCGGAAGGGAGCCTGCATTTCCGGCGGCAGCAGCAGCTCTTCGTCAGCACGGAAGGCTCGGTGATTGACCAGACGCGCGTGATCAGCGGGGGCGGCATCGAGGCCTACTGCTTCGCCGCCGACGAGATTCAGAAGCGGTCGTACCCGAATTCCTTCCGCGGCCATTACGCGCTCCAAGGCTACGAGCTGATCGAGGAGATGCGCCTCGTCGAAAACGCCCGGCGCATCGCCGAGGAGGCCGTGGCGCTGCACAAGGCGGAGCTGTGCCCGCGCGGCAAGCGGACGATTATCCTCGACGGCTCGCAGGTGGGCCTGCAAATCCACGAGTCCATCGGGCACCCCATCGAGCTCGACCGCGTGCTCGGCTCGGAGGCGAACTACGCCGGGATGAGTTTCCTGACCATTGACCAGTTGCGGAAACTGCGCTACGGGTCCGAGATCGTGAACGTGGTGGCCGACGCGCGCCTCGAGCACGGGCCGGGCCTCGGGACGTTCGGCTACGACGACGAGGGCGTCGCCGCGCAGCGCGCCGACATCATCCAGCGCGGCCTGTTCACGGGCTACCTCACGTCGCGGGAGACTGCGGCAGCGATCGGCGAGCGGCGCTCGAACGGAACCATGCGCGCCGACGGCTGGAGCCGCATTCCGCTGATCCGTATGACCAACGTCAGCCTGCTGCCGGGCGACTGGAAGCTCGCCGACCTGATCGCCGACACCGACGACGGCATCTACATGGAGACCAACCGCAGTTGGTCCATTGACGACCGGCGTTATCATTTCCAGTTCGGCTGTGAGCTGGGCTGGGAAATCAAGGGCGGCCGGTTCACGCGGATGCTCAAGAATCCCAGCTACAGCGGCATCACGACCGAGTTTTGGAATTCCTGCGACGCCATCTGCAACGCCGATCATTGGACGCTCTGGGGCACGCCCAACTGCGGCAAGGGCCAGCCCTCGCAAGGCATGGGCACGGGCCACGGCGCCGCGCCCGCGCGCTTCCGCAACGTCACCGTGGGGATCGCTTATGCTGAGTCGTGAGCGCTGCCAGGAAATTTTCGCCGAGCTGCTCCGGTACAGCGACGCCGACGAGACCGAGCTGATCCTGGCCGGCGGCGCGCACGAGCTGACGCGGTTCGCCAACAACACCATCCACCAGAACGTCGCCGAGGAAGGCTACAGCCTCTCCGCGCGCACGGTCTACGGCAACCGCACGGCGCGCGCCTCGACCAACAAGTTTGACGCGGAGAGCCTGCGGCGCGTCGTGGCCGAGGCCGCGAGTCTCACGCGCCAGCAGCAGCCCGACCCCGAGCTGCTCCCCATGCCCGGCCCGCAGGTGTACCGCCCCCCCGAGAAATCAATAAATCGCTACATCGAGGCGACGGCGGCCGTGACTCCCGCGGAGCGCGCAGAGGCCGTGCGCCAAGCCATCGAGATCGCCGAGAAGAGCGGCCAGACCGCGGCGGGAACGTTCTCGACCGCGGCCGGCGTGCAGGCGATCTTCAATTCGCGCGGACTCGCCGCCTACTATCGCGACACCCTGGCCGAGTTTTCGATCACCACGCTCGCCGCCGACAGCTCCGGCTGGGCCAAGAAGACCGCGCCCGACGTGCGCGAGATTGACGCCGCCGCGCTGGCAGCCCGCGCCGCCGGAATTGCATCGCGCAGCCGCGCCCCGCAGGAATTGCCCCCCGGCAAATACGCCACGATCCTCGAATCGGCGGCGGTGCTCGATCTGTTGGGGTTTATGTTCTGGGATTTCTCAGGGCAAGCGGTGCGGGACCAGCGCAGCTTCCTGACGGATCGGCTCGGCAAGAAGCTCTTCGGCGAGAACATCCACATCACCGACGACTGTTACCACGCGCTCCAGTTCGGCGCGCCGTTTGACGGCGAGGGAGTCGCGCGCAAGGCCGTCCCGCTGGTCGAGGGCGGTGTCGTAACGGGCCTGACCTACGCTCGCCAGACGGCGAAGGCCATGGGCGTCGAGCCGACCGGCCACGGCTTTCCGCTGCCGAACGAGATAGGCGAAGCGCCGCTGAACATCGTTTTCGGCGGCGGCCCGCCAGGCGTTCCGAACACGCACGGTGTTCCAGAAATGGTCGCCTCCACCGAGCGCGGCGTCCTGGTGACGCGCCTGTGGTACATCCGCGAAGTGGACCCCTACAAAAAGATTCTGACCGGGATGACGCGCGACGGCACGTTCTACGTCGAGAACGGCAAGGTCCAGCACGGCATCCGCAATTTCCGCTTCAACCAGAGCTTGATTGACCTGCTCAACTGCGTCGAGATGCTCGGAGCCTCGGAGCGCGCCTCAGGCGAAGAGTCAGCCCCGATGGTCGTCCCGCCGATGAAGGTCTCGGCCTTTCACTTCACGGAAGTGACGAAGTTTTGAAAATGCCGGTAGCTCCGGTTAGCCCGCATTTCTCACCAACACGAGCCTCCGAAGGAGGCGGCAGATTCTAGCCCAGCGCGTAAGCGCTGGGAAAATGGGAGAAAGAAGAACAGCCCCGGAGGGGCGACAGAGATTCTGCTGGGAACAGTCTGTGGAATTGGTTTCTTTCGCCCCTCCGGGGCTTCCGGGATACCTTTCCCCTGGGAGGGGGTGGGAAGGGGCGGTGCAACTTGGGCAGCGTGGTCCTGCCCATTCTTTCCATTCCCTTTCATTCCGTGCGCCACGAATTATGCGACTGCGGGCGCCACGATCCGTGCGTAGCTACAACCCTCCCCCCGAGCCGGAAGTGAAACTCTATGCGGGAGCGACGGAATGCCATATAATCTTGGAGTCCAGTGAGCTGGCCGTCTGTCAAGCCTTCGGAGGGGCAATCATGCGGAAACGATCTTCTCCCCTATTTTGGCCCAGGAAAACGGCAATAATCCGCGGACGACTTCTGTTTCTCATCGGATTCGCTACGCTCGCCACGCCCGTCTGGTCTCCTTCTCAGATTCCCCCGGCGCCGGACCCGACGCCGCTTTCACTGATCGCGGTGCGGCTCGACGCGGGCGACGTGGCGGGCGCCGAACGGTTGCTGGGTGAGAACCTGCCCGTGCAGAAGCGCCGGCTCGAGGAAAAGCTCACTGAGTTCGACCAGAAGTTTGACGAGCTGGGCCGAGCCGGCGCCACCGGCGGTCACGATGTTCACACCGCGGTCTTGCAGGCCTTCATTGACGAGGTCCGCCGCTACCAGAAGGTCTTCGACGTGTATCGCCGGTTGAGTAACGATGAAGTCCTGTATAAGCGAGCCTCGGCGCGGACGCTGCGGTTCGAGGGCGCCTACTACACCCACTTCGGCGAGGATTCCTGCGGCGATGAGTTGGACTGGGAGGAGGCGCAGGAGCGCTACCACACGGCCCTCGAAAAGCTCGAAGCCGCATTCGCCCTGGGGCGGGAAACCAATGACCAGCGCCTGATGGCTTCCGCCAAGATCAACCTGGGCTCCACCTGGATTCGCCTCATTGAACCCGAGAAGGCAATCCAAGCCTACGAAGAAGCGATGCGCTATGCTCAGCAGCTGGGCGGCGACATGTACCCGGGCTTGGTCAATCTGAACCTCGGCAACACCTACGTCTGGATCGGCGACCCAGAAAAATCGCTGACCTATTCGGAAGCCTCCCTGGCTGCATTCCGCAGAATGGGACGCGGCACCTGGCAGGCCAACGCCGCCATGAATATCGGCAACGCGTATCTCCGCCAGCAGAAGTTTTCTACCGCCTGGGAATCTCTCTCACTGGCCCTGGAATTGGCCAAGCGAAGCGGCGAGGACCGCATTCGCGGCCGGGCCTTGCTCAATCTCGGGATGGCCGCCTGGCAGCTCAAGCGCCCGGAAGCCGCCCCCCTGGTGCAGGAAGCCCTGGCGTGGTATGCGGGAGAGGGAAAGGAAATCTACACCCCCATCGAACGGGAAGCGGTCTCGCAAGACGGTTTGCGTCTGCTCAGCCAAATTGCCAAGGACAGCGGCGACGAGGCGGCGGCGGAAGAGTACAACCGGCGATTCTTCGAAGCCGTGGGACCCGATCCGGACCGCTACGGGGCGCTGCGCGCCAGCCCGTGCTTCGAGATTTACAAGGCCCGCCCCATCCGGCAAGCGGCGGCCCAGCAGTAGCTTCCCGCACCCTGGAGACGCCCGCTCCTTGGAGACAAAGACATCTGGAAACTGAATCGCGTCCCCGAGCCGGAGGTCATGGAAGAAGCGGATGAGGTCGAGAGCTACGCTTCGGCCGCCGCCGCCCGGCACCTGGACGCGATTGACAACACCTTTGTCGAGCATCTGCTCCGCCTGCTGCCGCCCAAGACAGCCACAGAGGCACAGAGACACCGAGAAAGAAATGCGGACCATGGAGTAAAGCAGATCGGGGCGCTTTACCCTGCGGCCTGGGGGCTCGACGTGGGCACGGGGCCGGGGCAGATTCCCATCAAGATTCTCGCCCGGATTCCTCAACTGCGATTTCTCGGTCTCGACCGGTCCCGCGCGATGCTCTCCTCAGCCCGGCGCAACGCCGAGCAGGCGGGCGTTTCCGAGCGGCTGGCCCTTCTCGTCGCAGACGGCCACTCGTTGCCTTTCCCGGATCATGCCTTTAGGATGGTGATCTGCAACTCGGTTCTGCACCACGCCCGCGCGCCGGTGGAATTGCTCCGCGAAATTTTCCGCGTGGCCGACCCCGCAGCGCCGGTGCTGCTCCGCGATCTGCGCCGCCCTGCGCAGCCGTTCCTGCGATGGCATCTCTGGCGCCATGGGCGACACTATGGCGGCCCAATGCGGAGACTATTCGACGACAGCGTCCGCGCCGCTTACACTCTGGACGAGCTACAGGAATTTCTCGATCAGGCGCGCAGTCGGGAAGCGCAAGTCTTCCGGTTCCGAGGCGCTCACATCGGCATCGAACGGCCGGCAAGGCAGGAGTGGGAGTAGGGAGCAGGGGATGGGGCAGAGAGCTTTCTCGATTAGGCAAACAAATCATCCACAGACATCTTCCAGCCGGGCACGGCGGGTTCGGCTTCGGCAACTTCCCCGCGTTGGTAAACAGTTGGGTGAACTGGATCGGTAGCGCGGTAGACCTTCACAACATCCTTGCTCAGCAAATCCACATCCCACACCACGCGGGTTCCCGCGGCGAAGTAGTCGGCCCGTTTCTCGGCAAGGGCCTCCTCGGCGGCGGGGCCGTAATCGCCTTCACTTCTGACTTCCGCGGCAAACACCGGGGCCTCTTCCAGAAATTTCATCCCCGCACGCTTGCCGGTATAAAAGGCAGCATCCGGGCTGAACGATTCACGATTGGGTAAATTCACCCTGAAACCTACATTATCAGGATAGGCGCGCCCGCCGGCCTTGCCCTCATACAGGCGCAGACTGACATAGATTGCGCCTCCCGCTCGGCCCGGCAAATCTCCCGTTGGACTCATGGGCACCAGTTCTCCATTGACGATTTCGGCCTTACCATGCTCCGGGACTCGGTAGAGGTCTTCTATCGTGATTTTGGGCGTTGCTCTGGGTTCTGTTGCCATTCATGGACTCCAACGGCCAAATCTTACCACACGGGCGCACCTTTCTTTACAAGACTATCGGCCATTCTGTACCATGATTTGAGGTGAAATCATGCTGGACGGACTGAAGAGCTTATTGGGCGGTCGGGAGCGGATCGTGGTTTTGGCCGCGGACCATCGGTATTTCGGCGTCGTGGCGGGCCTGGAGAACCCGGGAAAAGTGCTCACTCCTCTGCTGCCCTACGTGGACGCCCTGATGACCGACCCGGGCGTTCTGCGCAACGCCTTTCTCCGCAGCGTCGAGAAGCCGGTGATCGTGCGGGCTTCCGGGTGCACCACGACGATGAGCGTTCCCGTTCCCGGCTACCTGCAAGAGCCTGCTAAGCTTGCGTATGAAGAGAGGACCGGCAGAGGTTTTGAGACCACCTACAAGAAGTACAAGGCCAAGGTCGAGAGCGGAGCGGCGACCGCGGAAGAATTTGAGGAATACCGGGCGCTGGACAGCATCGTGAACCGCCCGGACACCATCGCCAACGAGCGCCTCATCCTGGGCGCGACGGAGGTGGTCAAGGAAGGCGGCGCGGCGGCGGCGGTCTCCGTGTACTTGAGGACCGATCACCAGTCGCAGACGCTCGACAACCTGGCCACGATGTCCCGCCAGGCGCGCGAGGCGGGGCTTCCGGTGCTGGGAGTGGTGGCGGTCGGCGACGCCCTCGGGTATCTCGAAAAGGATTCGGACTTCCTGACGCGCGCGGGGGCGATCCTGGTGGCGCACGGCGCCGACTTCGTCAAGACCTACAATTGCGGCAAAGGGTTTGAGCGCGTGATCGAAGCCGCGGGCGTGCCCGTGATCGTCGCGGGCGGGAAGATGCCGAAGGGGGTGGATGAAACCCGCGACAGCCTGGAGCTTGCCTACGACTCCATCCAGCGCGGCGCGCGCGGCATTGATTTCGGGCGCAGGGTCTGGCGGCACAAGCACCCCATCCCCATGATTCGAGCCTTGCGCGCGGTCGTCCACGAGGGAAGCACCCCGGAGAAGGCCTACGAACTGTTTCAGGAATTGAAGGAAGGTCAGCTCGCGGCAACGGCAAGAGCCCCAGCGGGCCTGGAGGGGAAGTGAGCCGCAGATGATGCTTCCGGCGACCATGAAATTCGGCCTCTATTACGGCAACAATGACGTGCGCGTGGCCGAGAAGCCGGTTCCCGCCATCGGGCCGACGGAAGTTTTGGTGCGTGTCGCCACCTGCGGGATCTGCGGCAGCGATACCATGCAGTGGTACCGCGGGCCTGCCATCGAGCGGCTGGGAGGCATCAACACCGGCCATGAGATCGCCGGGGAGATCGTCGAGACAGGCGAAGCGGTGCAGCAGTACAACACCGGGGACCGCGTCGTGGTCGTGCATCACTTCCCGTGCATGCAATGCTCTCCGTGTCTGGACGGCAACGAAACCGCCTGCGAGGCGATGCGGGAAAAGTACATCGAACCCGGCGGTTTCTCTCAATTCATCCGCGTTCTCGAACCCTGCGTGGCGAAGGGCCTCTATCGCCTCCCGGACACCATGACCTACGAGCAGGGGTCGTTCGTCGAGCCGCTGGCGTGCGTCGTGCGCGGCGTGCGGAAAACATCTCCGATCGCGGCGCGCAGCGTGCTGGTATTCGGGAGCGGGCTGGCGGGTCTGCTGCACATCAAGCTGGCCCGGCATCTGGGCGCCGCCAAGATCACGGCGGTGGACACCAACCCGCGCCGTCTGGAGGCGGCTCTGCGGGCCGGGGCGGACCTAGCCATGGCCCCGGCGGATGTTCTTCCCTCCGCCGACCGCGTCTACGTCTGCACGGGCTCCCTGAAAGCCGCTGAGAGCGCGCTGGGCTGCCTCAACCGGGGCGGGCATATTCTGTTCTTCGCCACCGACGGGCCGGACAAGCAGCTCCCCATCCACTTGACCCGCTTCTGGACCATGCAGCCGACGATCAGCTTCAGCTACGGAGCCGCCCCCCGCGACATGCGCGAGGCCCTGGAGCTGCTCGCCTCCGGCGGCGTCTCCGTGGATGACCTCGTGACCCATCGCTTCGGGATGGACCGCCTGGCTGAAGCATTCCAAATCGCCTCCAACCCCCGCGACACTTCCCTCAAAGTGCTCGTCGAACCTAATCGCTCCGAGTTGTAGCCATTCGCAAGATACCAAAAGACTTGCGCTCGGGCGTTGGCAAAACCAACTTTCCCTTCCAATCCCTACTATAGTGGAGTTCAGCACGTAAAATACACTATCTACCCGATAGCTTTCCCTCTAGCGCCCACTGTAGAGTTGGAATGCTAATTGAACGGGACGCAGGTGGTGGTCAAACATAGAATGAAGTTGTGTGTTTTTGGGCGGGTTTGCCCCGGCGGGCATCTGAACTGGTAACGGCGGATATTGGCCACGGCATAAGTAATCTTATCGGCATCATCAATTTTTTGGATTACGAGCCTCTAAGAACAAACTCTAACCCCTTCCCGGGGAACGGGGAGGATGAAAGGGGAAAAGAGATGTTGAGAGCAAGGCGAATTGCTGTGAGCGGAAGTGTGTTTGCTCTGGCGCTGTGGTTAGGAACTTGGGCGCATGGGCAGACAAGTGGCGGAAGCATTTTGGGAACAGTAACCGATGATTCCGGGGCGCGCGTCCCGGGTGTGGCTGTCACGATCCGGAACGTAGCGACCGGCATTACGCGCTCGGTGCAGTCGGACGCTACGGGCCGTTATCGGGCGCCGAATCTCGACCCGGGTCTCTACGAGGTGCGGGCGGAGCTGACGGGATTCCGCACGGCTGTCCGCCAGGGAATTCAGGTCACCGTGGCTGCCGAAGTGGTTGCGGACCTTTCCCTCCAGGTCGGAACCGTCACCGAGCAGGTGGTGGTCACGAGCGAGGCGCCCTTGATTGAAACCACCAGCGCCGCGCTTTCGGGCCTCGTGGACGACAAGAAGATTCGCGATCTGCCCCTCAACGGGCGCAGCTTCGAGCAACTGGCCTTCTTGCAGCCCGGCGTAACGCCTTATTACCGCGGCAATGCCACGCGCGCGACCGATCAGGGAGAAGGCACCAAGTTCAGCGTCAGCGGCAGCCGCGTGGACTCCAACAGCTTCCTCTTGGACGGAACGAATATCGCCGACCAATCCAACGCCACGCCGGGCAGTGCCGCCGGGCAACTCCTGGGAGTCGAGATGTTGCAGGAGTTCCGCATCCTCACCGGCAACTACAGCGCGGAATACGGGCGCTACTCCGGCGGCATCATCACCGCCGCCTCCAAGGCCGGCACCAACCAACTGCACGGCAACCTCTTCTATTTCCATCGCAATGACAATCTCGATGCGCGGGACTTTTTCGAACAGCAAAAGGGCGAGTTCAAGCGCAATCAATTCGGAGGCACCATCGGGGGACCGATTCTCCGCGACCGGACGTTCTTCTTCGGCGGCTATGAAGCTCTCCGCGAGCGAAAAGGGATCCCCAACGTCGCCATCGTTCCCGATGCCAATGCCCACGCGGGCTGTCTGCCGGGATCGGGCACTCAGGGAAACTGCCCGTCGGGATTGCGGTCTGTCGGGGTGGCTCCCCGCGTCCAGCCTTTCCTGGACCTCTATCCGCTGCCCAATGGCGACCTCTTTGGGGACGGCACCGGCGAGTTTATTAGCAGTCCCACGAGGCCGATCCGGGAAGATTACACCATGGCGCGCATAGACCATCAGTTTTCCGATTCCGATTTCCTCTTTGTGCGCTACAACTTTGATGACGCCACACTGTCGGACCCCGACGAGTTTCCGACCTTTACCGTGGACAGCCTCACGCGGGCTCAGTACGTGACCGTAGGAGCCAAGAGGATTTTCTCGCCCACGATCCTCAATGAGTTTCGCGCCGGTTTCAGCCGAAACTACAGCGACCAGAAGAATACGCCCCTGTTTGACGTGACGGACGACCTGCTCTTTGTCCCAGGCACACAACTGGGCCTGATTACCTTTCGGTCGCCTGCCATCACCACGTTTGGCGGGGGCCAGGGCTATCCCCGACGCTTCGGACACAACGTCTGGCAACTGGGGGATGACATGACGGTCTCGCGGGGAAGCCATACCTTCAAAATGGGCTTCCTCTATGAGCGGACCCAGAGCAACTCCACTTTGTCCCGGGACTTCGGCGGGCGGTACACTTTCGAGGGCTTGCAGAATTTCCTTGGGGCAACTGCGGCCGAGATCAGTGCGGACATCCCCGGGACCGACGCTGTTCGGGGCTGGCGCCAGCACTTGCTCGGATTTTATTTCCAGGACGACTTCCAGGTCCGCTCCAACCTCACCCTCAACCTGGGACTGCGCTACGAGTTCGCCACCGTTCCGACCGAAGTCAACGGCAAGATCGCCAATTTCCCCAACCCCTTGACCGACACG
>CAYWWM010000035.1:0-11965 GCA_964461735.1 uncultured Solibacteraceae bacterium
GCCGGTCCCTCGCCAGCACGAATGTGATCGAATCGGCGTTCTCGATTGTCGAGACAGTGTGCCGGAACGTGAAACGCTGGCGGCCGGGAGACCAGACCGAGCGTTGGGTGGGATCGGGACTGCTGGTGGCGGAGCGGCAGTTCAAACGGGTTCGCGGGTTTCGGGAGATTCCGCAACTGCTGGCATCCTTGGCCAACGCGGTTTCCCGCATCTCGGTTGTCAACGCAACGGCGGTTGCTTAATCTAGGAGGGCCGCGAGTCGCCAACTTTCAACGGAACTCCGGGCAATCTCCCTGACAGTCGCTGCACCGTTTCGGTATAATTCACTCCATGAAGAAGGTCTACCAAGTTCTGGCCCAATGGGATAGCGAGGCGGGCGTTTGGGTGGCGGAAAGCGAGGACGTTCCCGGTTTAGCCGCAGAAGCCGAATCGCCCAATCTCCTCCGAGAGAAACTCCGCGTGTTGATTCCGGAACTGCTGGAGCTAAACGGGGTCTTGGAAAAAGACGCGAGTCCCGTGGAATTTAGCGTACGCTACCAGTACGAGGAAAGCAGCGTAGTTGCTGCCGCCTCTTAACTGTGAGCTCGCGGCTCGCATCCGGTCAGAGAAACGGAGCCAGAAGGATATGAACGGCGGCGACCAAGATCGTAAATGCGAACGTCGCGGTCAGGCCGATCCGAATCATTGTTTTCATTTCGAGATGTCCGGTGGCGAAGGCAGTTCCGGCGGCGGCCCCGGCCCACGGCATGGCGATTCCTAAGGCGACGTTGGGAATGAGCATGGCCATTGAGGCGGGGTTCCATCCGATCTGCTCCGCGGCGGGAATCAGGACGCTTCCGAAGAGCGACGTGGAGGCCATGCCCGACATGAAGTTCGTCGTCAACGCCACGACGGCGGCCGAGACGAACGGAAGCGAATACACGCCCAGCCCCAATGATCCAACGACTCCGCCGAGCGATTCGGCCAGACCGAAGTCCACCAGGACGCCCACGATGCCCGTGGCGGAAGCGCACAGCAACATGATGTCCCACGGCGTGCGCGAGATGGCGTCGCGCCAATCCAGAACAAACTCGGCCTTCCGCCAGTTCACCGGCGTGCAGAACATCATCAGGATGATGATCGGCGGAACCACGTTCAACGAGAGGCCCATGTTGGCCCACTTGGTGACGGGATGATCGAGACCCAATCCGAATTGCAGGAAGGTCGGCAGAGTAAACAACAGCACCATCATCCCAAAGCAGAAGAGCGTGGCGCGCTCTCCGGGCTTCAGCTTTCCCATCTCATTTTTCTGATTTCGGAGGAACTCTTCCCCGCCCGGGATGTGGGTAAATTCCGGGCGAATGAAAAGTCGCAAGATGAAGAAGAGCGCCAAGAGAGTAACCAAGAAGATCGGGACGCCTACCATCATCCACTCAAACCACCCCAGGGCGCGTCCGGTGAACCTTTCGAGCAAGTCCACGCTCAGCTTGTTGTGGGGAATCCCGGCGATGGTGGCGGTCCCTCCCGCCACCGCTCCGTAGAGAGCACCGAGAGCCAGGAACGCTCCGAAGTCGCTCTTTTGCCCCGGCGGGGTCTTCACGACGCTGCGCGCGAAGGCCACCACTGACACCCCCACGGGCATCATCATGGCCACCGTGGCGGCATCGGAAACCACCGCCGAGACGAGGCCTGTGACGAGCATGAAGGCGAAGGCCACGCGGTTGGCGTTTCCGCCGACGGCCGGCAGCGACATGAACCACACCGCAAAACGCCGGGCCAGACCATGCCGCTCCAAAGCGTAGCCCAACAGAACCGTCCCCCAAATCCAGAAGAAAATGGTCTGTCCGTACAGCCCCACGGTTCTCTCAATCGTCATGAGACCGAGCCAGGGGAACAAGACCAGCGGGAGCAAGGACGTGATGCTCCACGAGATCGGCTGCACCATCCACCACATGATCATCCAGCCGAAGACGCCCAGCGCGATGCGGGCTTCGGCAGACAATCCCTGCAACGGCAGCGCGTAGAGAAACAGGAAAGCTGCCGGGCCGGCAGCGAACTGCAGAACAAGTTTCATCCCAGGCTCCTTCCGGTCCGACGGGGCGTCTGCGAATCCTGCCTGCTCCGTTTGCGGAATTTAGAATTATAGGACAAAAGCTCGATTCACGGGGGGTTGCGAGCCGACAGCACGGGAGGGCCGTTGGCAGGCGGGGGAATGGCCCGACCGTCCTCTACCGCGTCCACAGGCCGATGAGCGGCCAGTAGAGCGGGACGAGGAGCGACAGAATGATTCCTTCCACAACCGTCAGTGCGATGCCGAGCTTGAGCAGGTCTTTGGTCTCGAAATACCCGTAGGCGTAACCGAGCATCAGGACCGAAGACTGATACACGAAGATCTTCGACGTCGTGGAAAAGTTCCAGATGAGCGCGAAGGCCTTGATGTCAAAGCCCTGCGTGGTGGCGTAGTTGACGATGACGGGCAGGGACGTGCTCAGCATGGAAAGCTCGCTGCCGAGAAAGAAGTGGTACACAAAGCCGGTCCAGAACAGCACCACGGTCGAAATAAAGGGCTCGCCCAGAAACGGGGTCATCCAGGACATCACCGCGCCGGTCAGCACGTCAATTCCTTTGGTCTGGACCAGCACTTCGCCCATGCTGAGCGCGCCGGCCATGAAGACAATCAGCAGGAGATTCACCTGCTTGACCTGTTTGGTGGCGAGCACGCCAATCCTGGGCAGGGCAATCGCCAGGCCGGTCCCCATGGCGATCTTGGCGGGATCAATATGATGGATGCGGTCGGTTACCCACAGGCCAATGGCCAGCAGCATCCAAGCCAGCGTCTTCTTTTCGGCCAGGGTCCAGGGTCCCAGCAAGGCCGCAGCTTCCTGGATATATTTGCGGCCACCGGGGAGTTCTTCCTTCTCCGGAGGGAACAGCCATCGGACGATGAACCAGCAGGCCATGATCGTGGCCAGCGTCATCGGGACGAAGGCGACCAACCACTCGCTCCAGTAAATGGTCTCTCCCGTCAGCCGCCGCACGGTTCCCTGCGTGAGAATGCTGGAGGCTCCTGACAGAATCATCTTGTTGAAGAGTCCGCAGGTGTAGCTCACCAGCACGAAGAGGCTGCGGCCGATGTTGCTCAAGGGGGCGACGCCAAAGGCCGCCACGATGCCCATCAGGATCGGAGCGAGCACCGCGACCTGCGCCATTCCCGAAGGGATCAGGAAGTTCAGAATCACCACCACGATCACTACGCTCATGAGGATCCGACTGTAGGAGGCGCCCACCAGTCGAATAATGGTGTAGCCGATGCGGCGAGCTAGACCGGTGGCCGCGGCGGCTTCGCCCATCAAGAGGCCGCCATAAAGAAACCAGGGAGTCTGGTCCGCAAATCCGCTGAAGGCCACTCCGAATTCAGCGATGTTCAGCGCCCAGAAGAGGAAGCAACCTGTAATGGCGGTGAGGCCGTGGTCAATGGGTTCTGCGACCCAGTAGACGATCATGAAGGCCACGATTGCCAAAGCTTTCTGGGCGAGCGGGTCAAGCGAAAGTGGCGCGAACCAGACCCCCACGGCCAGCAGCGGTCCCAGCGCCGCTCCCACCAGCATGCGCGTCGAATAGACCGGATGGGCCAGCTTTTCTTCCGCCACGGGAGGCGCCGTCACCGCCATGGGTTCTCCAGCACGCGCTTTCGGGATCGAAATACGGGGCTAGAGCGCTTTCACTTTTTAGTGTAGACCGTAAGGGCATCCCGGCTAGCCGGGATGCCGCAAGTCGTCCACTGCCCTGCGGCTTTAGCCGCTGAGGTCTGTCTGGTAAAGCTCCCGGAAAAGACTTACCTCAGGCGCTAAAGCGCTCCCCCCACCGACGATGATTCGGCACGACTCAAGTCGTGCCCTTACGATTCCACAACTCGGTCTACACCATTTGTAAAACCGCTATAGTTTACACCGGAATTCTGCTAAACGTAATCCACGCGATCCACTCCGGGAACTCGGACGCGCGCGAACCGCTCATTGTTTTTCATGGGTTTGGTCGCGTCAATGCCCCAGCCGGCGGTCGTTCTCGGCGCGGGGGCGGACGGATCGAGAGTCGAGCAAGCCAGGCGCGGGATCACGATCAAATCGCGGTCCGGCTGCACCCGCGTGCTCAGCGCCCACTCGACTTCGAAGGGATCGCGGACGTTGATGTCGCCGTCCACGACGATCACCTGCTTGATGCCGATGCCGGTGGCGAGCAGCGCCAGGATGACGTTGCGCGCCTCTTCCTCGTGGCGCTTGCGGATCGAAACGACGGCGTGGTGGCGGCAGGCTCCGGCGGGCGTCATGCAGACGTCGAGCACCTCCGGCGCGACTCGGCGGACCTCCTGCCAGACGCGGGAGGCGTTCGGAAGCTCGATCAGCACGTGATTCTCGGTGAACGGGAACCCGGTGAGACACGTGTGGTAGATGGGGTCGCGGCGCATGGTAATCGCTGTGACCTCGACCACCGGAGCTTCCTTCGATTCGCTGTAGCAGCCGGTGTATTCGGCGAACGGGCCGTCGGTAACGCGCTGGCCGGGAACGGTGACGCCCTCGATGACGACTTCGGCGTCGGCGGGAACGGAGAGCGGAATCGTCTTGCACGGGACGAGCGCAACAGGCTCGCCCTTCATTCCCCCGGCGATGTGCATCTCATCGCAGCCATAAGGCGCTTTGGCCTGCGACGCGATGACGATGCGCGGGTCCGCGCCGATGATGGTTGCAATGGGCAGCCCTTGGCCGCGGTCTTCCGCTTTGGCGATCATGCGACCCAGGTGATGATCGGAAGGCGCCCAGACCGTGAGGCGCTTCTGGTCCAGGACGAGCATGCGGTGGATGCTCAGGTTTCGCGCCCCGGTTTCGGGATCCGCCGCAACCTGCACGCCGATGGTGATATACGGTCCGGCGTCGAGCTCGGAGTGAACCACGATGGGCAATTTCCGGAGGTCCACGGCGTCGCCGGTTCGAACCACGTCCTGCACCGCGCCGCTCGCAACGGACTCGGGCGGGAGGAGCGTTTGCTCGAGCTGTTCATACCGGGCGAGCATTTCCGCTTCCGGGACGCCGAGCGCCAGGGCGAGCAGCTTGCGAGTGGCAAAGACGCCAGCGGCAACGCGCCAGCCGGGGTAATCCCGAATGTTTTCGTAGAGCAATGCCGGGCCGTCGGCATCGGAGACTTTGCGAATCCCCGCCGCAATGTCGAAGCGCGTGGAGACTTCCCGGCGAACGCGGACGAGCTCCCCGTTCTGTTCGAGGAGGTTGAGGAAGTCGCGGAAGTTAGAGTAGGCTGTTGCTTGTGTCATACTTAATCAATGAAGTCTCCCGTTTTCCTTTAGAAAGGAGGTCGTGCATTCATGTCGGACCATGCGACGCGGCCCTTCAGTGCAGTGAACGCAAGACGCCAAGCCGGAAGCTAACTCGCGGAGCAACGTTCTGATCCTGATCACCAACTAACGAGCCACCTTTTTTCTGGGTCTGCCGCCCAGCCTGCCATTCGCTCTCGATGCGACCTTCTTCGCTCTGCTCGTGGACTGGCCTCCGACCTGGCCCAACCTTGCACCCATCCACTTCCGCGAACCGAAAAAACCTTCCAAGAGACTCGGGAGATACAAGTCGGCATCAAGCTTGGGAAAATGGATGCCGAAGCCCGACGGACTAATCTCGATTTGCTCCAGTTCTGAGGGCCGGGCCTGCTCGAGACCCTGCGCGTCGCGGGGTGAAAAACTCACAACGAGCCCCGAGCTAAGATGAATCTCGACGCGACCGTTCTCCCGGTCGTAGCGCACAGAAAGGGCGCGGGGAACCGCTGCCACCGCAGTCACAGCGCGCCGAATCGCAGTTTCAAACTCACTCTTAGAAGCCATGGATCTCCTCCCAAGCGCGACACAACTCGGACAAACGGTCTGCCAGAGACTGCTTCATGCTGGCGATTTCCTGCCTGGAGAATCCGTAGTTCTCCCGAAGCTCCAGCGGCCCGCGCGGACAGTTCAGGTTCCATAGGGCTTCGCAGCCCCGGCCGATAACGTGGATGACGCCGTCGTCCGGCCGCATTACATCCCTAGTTCAGCATCGGCCGCAGCATTCTGCCGATGGGATTGCCGACGGGCTCGCCATCGCGCATCTGGACGTGGCCGCGAACAGTCGGTCCCGCCGGATGGCTGGTGACACCCAGACACTATGGCCCCGGTGTCGGCCATCGGTCAAGACGCCCGCCTACGGCGCGGGCTCCGAATCTTCGCTTGACCGGGAGGGAAGCCCGGCATAGAATCGGGATGCAATGAAAGGCCGAGATCGGGCACGCCCGACGGCTCCTGCAGAGTCGGCGACCGTGTCTGAATGGTATCCTTTTGCGTAGTAGACGAGCTTGCTGGAAACCGGCGCTCCGTGCTCTTACGGGGCGAGAACGGGGGGGGCAAGATGAAGAATGCATGGCTGGTTTTGATGATCGCGCTGGTGGCGCTGGCGGGTTCGCCCGCGATCTGGGCGCAGACTTCCGGCGAGGCGGGAGCGGCCAAAGCCTCGCCGGACCTCACGGGAATGTGGATGCAGCCGCGGGCGGAAAAGCTCTCCGCCCGGTTCCGCGCCGAAGACGCTCCGCTGCAGCCGTGGGCGCTGGAGATCTACAAGGTCAACCGGGAAGGCGTCACGGACCCCAACCGGTCCGGCCTGAACGGACTCGATCCGGAGCATTATTGCCTGCCGCTGGGGCTGCCCCGCGTGTATACGTCCACCTCTCCGATCCAGATCGTGCAAACGCCGGACCGGGTCTATATGATCTTCCAGTCGCTGCAGAATCCCCTGTCGCGCTTCATCTACACCGACGGGCGCGGCCATCCCGAGGGGTATCCCGTTACGTTCATGGGCCACTCGGTGGGCCGCTGGGACGGAGACACGCTGGTCGTGGACACCATCGGGATTGACGAGACGAGCTGGCTCGACCACGTCGGCACGCCCCACAGCGATGCCCTGCGCGTGGTGGAGCGTCTGCGGCGCGTGAACCGCGATACGCTGGAGGTGGCCCTCCGCTTCGAGGATTCCAAGGCCTTTACGGCGCCCTGGGCGGGAAAGAAAGTCTTGGAATTGAATCTGGATTGGGAATACATTCCCGGACTGATCTGCGAGGACCGCTTCAAGGCGGATTTTGCCAAGAAGTCGCTGCGGGACAAGAAGGACTGGTTCGAGGAGTACCCCAAGTGAAGCGTTGAGGAACCGCGCAGCTATTCATTGAGAAGGGAGACGCAATGAAACAGAGAACGCTGGTGGGACTGGCCGCCGGGTTGCTTCTGGCCACGGCCTGCGGGCCGCTGTTCGGACACCACAATACGGTCAGCAAGTACGACGAGGAGCATCCCGTGACCGTGACGGGTACGGTGAAGCAGTTTCGCATGGTGAATCCCCATGGGCGGATCGAAGTCGAGGTCAAAGAGGAAAGCGGCGCAGTGGCGCTCTGGGACATCGAGTCGGGATCGGCGTCGGGGCTGTACCGGCGCGGCTGGCGGACGAGCGACTTGAAGCCGGGGGACCGCGTCACAGCCACGGGAGCGCCAGCCGTGGACGGCAGCAAGTCCATGGTGCTGAAAAAGTTGGTCACCGCCGGCGGGAAAGTGCTCGAGTAAGGACGACGGACGGGAGGCAGGACGGAACCCGGCAGGAGGTGAGAGCATGCAGACGGAACGATTTGTTGCCGCGATGGCGGCCGTGATCCTTCTGGCCGGAACGGTTTCCGCGCTGGCGCACCACAATACCTCGTCGCGATACGACGAGGCGAATCCCATCACTCTGACGGGAACCGTCATCCGATTCCGTTTGATCAATCCCCACTCGCAGCTCGAATTCGAAGTCAAGGACGAGAACGGCAACGTGACGAAGTGGACTGCGGAGGCGGGTCCTCCCTCGGGCATGTACCGCAGAGGGTGGCGCGTAGACGAAGTGAAGCCCGGGGACCAGATCACCGTGACCGGCGAGCCGGCCTTCGACGGCAGCAAGACGATGGGGATGAAGAAGCTGGTGGCGCCCAGCGGCAAGGTGCTCCAATAAGGCGAGGCGTTTATTGGCCGCTTCGCTTCCGGCGAAGCGAAAGGAGTGTTTCCGTGCGAAGTCATAGGATTCTTGGGATTCTTTCCGTGCTGGGGCTCCTGGCGGCGCTCGCCGTCTCACCCGCGCTGCGCGCGCAGAGCGCGCCGCGCCAGCCGGACCTTTCCGGCGTGTGGTCCCGAATCAACAGTCCCGGCAGCAACTCCGACAGCTTCACCTTCGAGGAGCCCCCCATGACCCCCTGGGCCGAGAAGCGCTACAAGTTAGTCCGGGAGGGCGTCCGAGGGTTTGAGCAAGGGCGGGAGGATTTGGACCAGATGCTGTGGCCCTATTGCATGGTTCCGGGAACGCCTCGCGCGTATCTGCGCCCAGGGCCCATCGAGATTGTGCAGACTCCCAAGGGGGTGTTCATCACCTTCGAGGGGCACCGGACGACACGGGCGATTTACCTCGATGGCCGGAAGCATCCCGAGGGCGCTCCGGCGACCTTCCTGGGGCACTCGACGGGCCGCTGGGATGGGGAGACGCTGCTCGCGGAAACGGTCAACATCAACCGCCTGACCTGGCTCGACGGCCTGGGCCATCCGCATACCGAAGCCCTGCGCATCGAAGAGCGTTTTCGGCGCGTTTCGCCCAACCGCCTGGAGATTGATTTCCTGTTCCATGATCCGGGAGCCTACACGCGGCCCTGGGGAGGAAAAAAGGAATTCGACTTGAAGCCGGACTGGGAACTGATGGAATACGGCATCTGCTACGACCCGTCCGAGCTAGAGGTGATGAAGCTCTGGGAGAAGGCCTTGGGCGAGCCGTGGTAATTAGGTGTTAGGTGCAAGGTGTTAGGTGACATGCGTAATTGCTTGATTGGTTGGATCGCTGCGGGCGCGGTTGCCATTGCCTTCTCGCCCTCGCTGATCGCTCAGACGACGGGAGCCGCCGCCGCGAGACCCGCCCCCCGCACGCCCGAGGGCCAGCCGGACCTTTCCGGAATCTGGCAGCGGGAGGGGGGCTTCGGGTTTCGGGTAGTCGGAGAGCCGCCGGCGATGCTGCCGTGGGCGGAAGCGCAGTACCGGGCCAGCCGGCAGGGTTCCCGGACGCCGCAGGAACGCGCCACGGATGCCTTCGACCCCAACTCCTACCCCTATTGTTTGTCGAAGGGCTTCCCCCGCGTCTACGACGGCCCGCACCCGTTCGAGATCGTGCAGCGCCCGGACCGCGTCTACATGCAGTTTGAAACGGACAACCAGTCGCGGCGCATTTACCTCGACGGGCGAAAGCATCCCGAGGGCTTGCCGTCCACGTTCATGGGCCACTCGGTGGGCAAGTGGGACGGAGATACGCTGGTGGCCGAGACGGTCGGGCTCAACGACCTGACGTGGATTGACGGCCTGGGCCGGCCCCACACCGACGCGCTGCGCGTCGAGGAGCGCTTGCGGCGCTTGCACCATGACCTGCTCGAAGTGGTGCTCAACTTCGACGATCCGGAAACCTATGCCAGGCCATGGACCGGACGCATGGCTTTCCCGCTGCGGCCGAATTTTGAGATGATGGAAAACGTCATCTGCGAGGACAATTCCGGGGAGGCGTGGCGCGAGGCCGTGCGGACCATTCGCGGCCGTTAAGATCCAAGAGAAAGTCAGGAGGTCTTCAGTGAAACGAAACTGGCTGGCAGTGTTGGTCGCGGCGGGGGCTCTTCTACTACTGTCCCTTCCCGGACTGGCGCATCACTCGGGCGTGATCTACGACCGGGAGAACCCGATTACCTTGATCGGCACGGTGACCCGATTCGAGTTCGTCAATCCGCACGCGCTGATTCACTTCGAGGTGAACGACCCGAACGGCAACGTGGCGAAATGGGTCGCCGTCTCGGGCCCTCCGCAGACGCTGTTCCGCCAGGACGGCTGGACCCGGACTACCCTGAAGCCCGGCGACAAGATCACCATCACGGGCGCGCCCTCCCGGAACGAAGCTCACGTCATGAGCGTCGTGAAGCTCACGGGGGACAGCATTCCCACGCTCACCCGCGGGGGCGGATAAGCTGGCTGTCCCCCGGATCGCTTGTAATCCACTGCTCCTGCAATCTATGATGGGTGGAATGTCAACCCTCAGCGCATCCATATCACAGAGCACGAAGACGACCCACACCCTGCACCTGGGGGATGCCCGCTGCCTGGATTGGATCGCAGACGAGTCAGTTCATCTGGTAGTTACATCTCCTCCCTATTGGACGCTCAAGGAGTACCCGCCGAACCAGAATCAACTTGGGGCGATCACCCAGTATGAACTGTTCCATGATGAGCTCGAGAAGGTTTGGAGACATTGCTATCGCGTTCTGGTGCCTGGGGGTCGCATCTGTTGTGTGGTAGGCGATGTTTGCTTGGCCCGCAGGAGAAATCACGGCCGCCACATGGTTCTGCCGCTGCACGCCGATATCGCAGTGCGGTGTCGGCGCATCGGGTTGGATTATCTAACGCCGATCCTGTGGTACAAGATTGCCAACGCCAGCTATGAGGTAGAGAACGGGTCTTCGTTTCTGGGAAAACCCTACGAACCGAATGCCATTGTCAAGAATGACGTAGAGTACATCCTGATGCTGCGCAAACCTGGCGGTTACCGGCAGCCTACCGAGGAACAACGCCAGCTTTCGCGGTTATCAAAGCAAGAGCACGCTGAATGGTTCCGGTCGTTCTGGACCGACTTACCGGGGGAATCCACGCGGGAGCATCCCGCCCCTTTCCCCGTTGAGTTGGCGTTTCGGCTCGTGCGCATGTTCTCTTTTGTTGGCGATACGGTCCTCGATCCTTTCGCGGGAATGGGAAGCACAATTCTGGCTGCCGCTCGCTGCCAGAGAAACAGTATCGGGGTGGAAATCGAGCCGAGCTATTTCCGCAAAGCAACAGCTCGACTCAATGCATCCTTCTGCGATTTGTTTCCCGAAGATCGTCCGCTCCTGGTAACAAAATGACTGCTAGAATCTCCTCTGATATTCGCTGCTGATCCGGGCCAAGCTCGCGGCGTAATCAAGCCTCAGGTCGTTATACCGAACCCATTCAAACTCATACGGTGGGGCATTGGTCGCACAAAAGCGCAGGATCAGAAATTCGTCGTAGGAAGGGCAGCTTCGGCAATCGCTCGGCGCTCCGCTTCAGGAGCTTCTTGAAAAGGATGCAGGAACCCTTGTTTCCCGGTTGTCGGAAAGGCTCGTTCCCCTTCGTAACTGATGCAGCGCTCTGCATGGTTAATACCGACGATCCCAATGCAGATCGGATTGCCACCCCCACGCTTGAACTGGACAGCCTGATTACGGAGATCGTTGATGACGCGATCTATCCGCTTGATCATGGCTTTCGCTAGAATCTTCACTTCCACTCCTATTTCAACGGTCGCGATAGGACCTCTTCCCACCGTGAACCCGGACTCGATCGTTGCAGCCTCTCCAGGTATGATCTCGCCTAAAGTCGCATCGCCACGCCGGGCTCTTATGCCTCTTCGTCGGTTCTGAAGGTTTACGACTCGGTCACGTCGAGCCACTGCGCCAATGAATTTTGTGGACCTGTTGATAGCTACCAGATCCTCGTAAAGATGCACGGCAACCAAGTCGCCCTGATTGGATGCCCTGTGCCGATACGGGCGTCCTTCGAACAACGCTCGGAATCGCGCGAGAAGCCGAAATTCAGATGGAGCAGTTTCTGACAAAGCGAATGGATTTTACCTTCCCAAATTCGTTCATACGCCAATATCCAGGCGTCACTTCGATGATTTTCCCGCCTTATCCCACTCAGATGGTTGCGTCTTATGATACTTTCGTTCGCTAACTGTCTGGCTAATGATACTTTTCGCGGGAAAAGTATCATAACAGACAAGACGCTTTCCAGAATTACGCCCTTCTAACTAAATCCAGCGCAGCACCCGCAGCAGCGCCAGCAAGATCACGG
>CAYWWM010000036.1:0-11917 GCA_964461735.1 uncultured Solibacteraceae bacterium
TTCTATACCGCCGCGGAGTCGTGGTTTGCCACTTCAGGCCAGCGGGCCTGGGCCTCCAACGCGCTCACCCAGCTCGGTGTGCTTCGCCTGCTGACGAACCCCGCCCTGACGCAAGGCTCCGTCACCGCCGCGAAAGCGCTGTCCTCCTTGACCGAACTTACGCAACACCCCGCCCATGAATTCTGGCCCTTGAACCATGACCTCACGCCTGCTTTGCTACCGCTTGCCCCTCGCCTCCAGGGCCACGGCCAATGGACCGACGCGCTGCTGCTGGTCCAGGCAATTGAAAAACGCGGCGTGCTCGTCACCTTCGACTCCGGGCTGAAAGAACTGGCAGCAGGAGAGATGAAAGATCATTTGTTGCTCTTGAAGCGCCGCTGAATTTCGCCTTGCGCATGTATCCTGATCTGTTCACAAGTTTCATGACCTTCAAGGAGGGGCAAGACCATGGCGAGCCATCCGCAACCCGACTACGTTCTAGGGTATTCCGAGCATGAACAGAAGCGTCTGTTAATGCAAGCCCGGATCCTCCGTGGCTGGACCGAGCGCTTTTTCCGCGCGGCCGGAATCGGACCGGGAATGCGCGTGCTCGATCTCGGCTGTGGCATGGGTGACGTATCGCTCCTGGCGGCTGGGCTGGTGGGACCGACCGGCAGTGTACTCGGAATTGATCGCGACGAGGCCGCGCTGGGAAAGGCTCGAGAGCGCGCCGCGCAACAAGGGTGCAGCGCCTGGGTGAACTTCGTCCAAGCGGACCTCAACGATTTCCAGAGCGAGCAACCGTTGGATGCCGTCGTGGGGCGGTACATCTTGCTGTACCAGTCAGACCCCGTGGGGACTGTGCGTCGCTTCGCTGTGCTGGTACGATCCGGCGGGCTTTTGGTCTTTCACGAGTTCGATTTCGGCAGTCCGGTTATCATGTGGCCGGAGCCGCCGCCGCTTTGGCAACGTTCGATACAGCTTTTGGCCGAAGCGTTTCGGCGGACAGGCGCCACACCCGAGTTTGGGCTGCGGCTCACCCGAACCTTCCTCGACGCTGGCTTGCCGTGGCCCACGATCTTGGCCGAAGTTCCCATCGGCGGCGAGCCGGGCTCGTACGTCTACGGCTGGCTCGCGGAGGCTATCCGTAGTGCATTGCCGCGGATCGAGCAGTTCCACTTGGCCACCGCGGAGGAACTGCAAATTGATACGCTCGCGCAGCGTCTGGAGGCGGAAGCTGTGGCCTGCCGCGTCCAGTTGATCGGTCCCACGCAGTTCGGTGCTTGGGCTCGTAAACCGTAGGTGCAGCGCTATGCCATCCATTGAAATTCTCGGGAAACATGCCCCCCCTTCTACGCCCAAGGTGGAGGAGTGCTGGGTAGACTTGCGCCTGCAACCCTAGCACGGCCAGTCCGTCAGGAGCCCTTCGATTGCGATTCCACCTTGCTCAGTGTAGTCTCTTGTGGTGGGCAAGACGCTCCATTTGCAACTGGACGGCTCGGCCGTGGAATTCGAGGTGCGCCGCGTGTTGGTCGCCGGTTATACCGGGCGCGACGAGAAGCAGGTTCGCGCCCACATCACGGAACTCGAGCGGCAGGGCATTCCCGCGCCGGAGGGCTTTCCCACGCTCTATCCGCTCGACGCTTCCTGGGCCACCACCGACACGGATCTCACCTGGGCCTCTCGCCGCGTGTCGGGCGAAGTCGAGCCGGCGCTGCTGTTTCGCAGCGACCACCTGGACGACGCCCTGGTGTCAGTGATCGTGGACTTTACGGATCGCGAAGAGGAGCGCCGCTCGATTGCGCGTTCCAAGCTGCTGCCGAAGCCGTTGAGCGGACGCGTCTGGCGTTACGGCGACGTTGCTCCCGTTTGGGACGAGATTGCCATGCGCAGTTGGGTCGAGTCGAATCCTCAGCGCGAGATGTATCAATCGGGCAAGCTCGCGCAGTTGCTTGCCCCGCCGGATTTGCTGGCGCAACTCGATCTCGGCAGCGGGCTGGAAGGGAGCGTACTGTTGATGGGCACACTGCCGCTGCGCTCCAAAGAATTTGCGTTCGCCGATTATTTTGCCTGTGAGCTCGTAACTCCCGACCGCCGCCAGCTTTCCTACGAGTGCCGGTTGCGCCGCCCATCAGAGCCGCGACCGTAAGGAAGCGGGAGTATAGAATTCAGGAGTGAGGACAGCACCATGCGGACCGGCGTCCAATACTTGCAATCGCTTGCCGACGGCAGAAGCGTCCTGCTCGACGGCGCGCACGTCCAGAATGTCACCACCGATCCCGCTTTCCGGGGAATCGCGAACACGATTGCAACTTTGTACGACGTAGCCGCCGACCCATCGAGCGGGATGATCTACACCTCTCCGGAGACCGGCAAGCCGGCGAACAAAGTCTTCATGATCCCTCGCACGCTCGACGATCTGCGGGACCGCCGCCGCGCCATTACGACCTGGGCGGAAGTGTCCAAAGGATTCGTCGGCCGCAGCCCCGACCACGTGGGGAGTTTTTTCGCGGGCTTCGCCAGCGCGCCCGGAGTTTTCGACAAAGGCGGCCGGAATTTCGGCCAGAACGTGGCGAGCTTTTATCGCAAGCTGATCGAAGAAAATCTGTTCGTTACCTACGTCATCATTCCGCCACAGATTGACCGCAGCACGACGGCGCACGGTTGGAGCGAGGAACTGCTGCAAGTCGGGGTCCTGAAGGAGCAGGATGGCGGCATAGTGGTGCGCGGCTCCCAGATGCTCGGCACGGCCACGGCCGTTTCCGATTGGCTGTTCGTCAGTTGCATCAAGCCGTTAACGCCGCAGGATGAGCGCTATGCTCTCTCCTTTGTCCTGCCGCTGAGCACGAGCGGCCTCAAGGTCTACTGCCGGCGGCCCTACGCTTCCTCTCAGCCGAGCCGCTTTGACTACCCTCTCTCGACCCGCTTTGACGAAACCGACGCGCTGATCGTCTTCGACGACGTCTTTGTCCCGTGGGAGAACGTCTTCGTCTACCGCGACGTGGAGCAGGTCCGGCGGCAGTTTTTCGAGACCGCGGCGCACGTCCTCGGGAACACGCAGGCGCAGATTCGCCTGATCGCCAAGATGAAATTCATTCTCGGCGTCGCCCGCCGCATCACGCAGGTGAACGGGATCGAAAAAATCCCTTCGGTGCAGGAGAAGCTCGGCGACCTCGCTTCGCTGGCCGCCATCGTCGAAGGCATGGTGCTTGCCTCCGAGTCCAGCTTCGCGCTCGACCCCAACGGCGTGGCGAAACCGAATCCGCGCTTTCTCTACGGCGCGATGGGGCTCCAGGCCGAGCTCTACCCGCGAGCCATTCTGTTGTTGCGCGAGCTGGCTGGCGGCGGCGTCATCCAGCTTCCCGCGTCCTACCGCGACCTCACGAGCGATGAGACCAGGAGCGACATGGAACGCTACCTGCGCTCGCCGGGCACGTCGCCGGAGGACCGCGTGAAGCTGTTCAAGCTGGCGTGGGACATTGTGGGCTCCGAGTTCGCCGGACGGCATTTGCAGTATGAAATGTTTTACGCCGGCGCGCCGTTCGTCGCCAAGGGGTATGCGTTTCGCAATTATGGGTACGAGGAGGCGCTCCGCAGCGCAGAACAGTTCCTGAGCAGCTACGGCATAGAGGGCAGGGAATAGGGAACAGGGAACCGAACAACCTGGGGAGTCGCGCTCTGCTGTCTCCACGTGAGGAGGTGCGTTGTGGCTAAGCCGGAATTCGAATTTTTCCCTGCGGTGGACGTCGGCTGGACACCCGTGCCCGGCAACGTTTCCGGCCTGCACGAACGAATCCTGGCGCGCGACCCGGAGTCCGGCGTGGCGACTCGCATCTTGCGCTTCTCGCCCGGCGCCGACACTACGCCGAACGGCATTCTGACGCATGATTTTTGGGAAGAGGTGTACATCCTCGAAGGCGCGATCTATGATCTTACCTTGGGCCAGAATTTCACCGCCGGCATGTACGCCTGCCGTCCGCCCGGCATGAAGCACGGCCCCTGGAAGTCGCCAGAGGGCTGTACTACGTTTGAAGTGCGTTACTACGCTCGGCCCGGATAGCTTGCCGGGCGCCGGGGGAAGGCTGCCGGGGCTAGCCTGCTGTTCCTTTTTTTCATTCCCGTCTGCTGCCGTTCCGGACCGTTTTGGGGATTGACAACTTCCAGGAAGCTACCTTACGGTGTTGGTAGGAACTGTCGGACACGATGAAAAAGACGATAGGCCCAATCTGGCTCTGGCTCCTTCTGTCGGTTCCAGCCGCGATTCTTGCAGTGCAATCCTTCGCAGGCGTGTTGCCGAACAACCAGTGGGAGCTCCTGATCATCGCCTATCCCCCTGACCGCGATGTCTCCGTGACGCTCGGCGGCGGCGGGCGCACGCTCACTTCCCGGGGCCTCTCCAAGATCAAGTATGAAAACGAAGGCGCCGTGATGCAGATTGAGGTCGTGAATCTGCCGTCTACGCAAACCATCGGCTGGCCCGGCACGCAGTATGTGCTCTGGGTCATTGACCAGGAAAAGCGCGCCAGGAATTTGGGCCCCGTGCCCTGGTCCGGCGACGGCGCCAAGTGGAACGTGAAGGTCCCGGTTCGCGTCTTCGGCCTGCTGGTCACGGCCGAGAAGAACGCGCAAGCCCAAGCTCCCAGCACCGCCGTGGTCCTCGAGAGCCTCCTGCCCACCGACCGCAACCTGGTCATCCCCGTCTTCCGGATCAGTGTTCCCTTGACCCCGCCGCAGGGCTAATTGAAGTTAGGGGTCGCCGGCTTCTACCGGCGCTTGCGAAATACCACCTGCCAGTGTTCCCGCCAGTTTTCGTTCAGGCCGATCTGAACGACCTCGATGGTTTTGGAGAAGTATCGCAGGACGATCTCGCAGGCTGGGTGAATCTGCAACGCGGGACTGACGAGGAGCAGCAACGGCGGGGACGGGTTCAGGACCCGACCGGGGAAGTATCGCTCGCGCTCGAATTCGCCCCGCTGGTGGTGCCAGTGCACGCGCATCCAATAGTCGAGAGCCTGCAAGGGAAGGTGAATGTTCTCGGAGGCTTTGAGCTCTACGACAACCAGGCGGCCTTGCGAATCGAGCGCCAGCAGATCCATAACGCCGCGCTCCCAACCCGACACGGCCGGGACCTGTTCATACAGAGTTCCAGGAATCAAATCGTAACCCAGGCTGCTCATCTGCCGGATCATCTCGCTCTGCATCCAACGCTCTGGCCATAGACGGTAAAACGGATGCTGGCGGTCGGGCGAGTCCGGACAGCGCCAGCGAAGGAGGTTTAGAACCAGCCCGCTGAATTCGGCGAAGGACTCTTCCGTCAGCAGCGTTTCCGCCAGGCCAACGCCAAAGACCAGACCGCGGGAGGTCTGCTTTGCAACCGGCAGGCCGCGCACCGCCCAGTAAGAGAATCCGGCGCCGCCGGAGCGCCTCTGCAGGTGCGGGCTGAGCGCCTCCATTCGCTCGCTCCACTCCGTGGGAGGAGACTTCCGGTGGAACGGTTCCGCCGGCCCCAAGCAGGTTTTCAAGTTCCCCGCGTCGGCCTGGTCGCAGCGGCGGATTTCCTCCCCGGCCTCATACACCTCCCACTGCGCGGCCTCGGTATCGAGCCACGCGATGCGGTGGAGAATCGTCTCCGCCCGGTTCGGCGGAACGAAAATCTTGAGGCCGGTGACAACCCGGTCCGGCTGGCGCCGGCGCAGCCAGTCGAGCCAGATCAATCCGTAAGTTAGGATGCCCTCGGCTGCGGACGGGTCCTCCTGCTCGCCTGACCCGATCACGGCCCAGGCCTGCTGGCCGCGCCGCAGCACGCCGCGCGCGTAGCGGCCGGAAAGCGAGTGCTCGAGGTCCGCCTCCGCGCTCAACTCTTCCACTTTCCATTGTGGAAACTGCTGCGCCAGCATGCGCCGGAGAATCTGCGCATAGCGCGTCCTCTGGCTGCGTCGCGCCATCTGCTCGGGAGCGGCCCGCGACTCCGAGAGAATAATGGTGCCCGGCGGTCCCTTCCCGAACTTCTGGAAGCGCAGCTCCATGCGGCCCGGCGTTTCTTTGCGGATTTCCGTAATCTGGCGCACCAGGCTGGTCTCGTCGTTCCAGACGTGCCAGAGCAGCTTGTTGTATTGGGTGGAAAGAGAATAGCGGCTCGTGGAGAGGTCCAGAACTTCCCGGCCCGGCTCGGTCAGGACCGGACGCCGCAGGCCCAGCAAGAAGAGCTCAATCCGGTCCTTCATTATCAGATCGTCCCACGACGAGGCGGCTGTCATACACGTCTTCTGACTCCTGACTTCTGACTTCTCACTTCCTTTTTCTCCGTGCCTCGGCGTCTCCTTGGCATTGCTGTGCTGGCGCCGCTTTCCTCGTGAGCCATTTCAATCGCGCGCAGCATGGCTTTGCCCTTGTTCATGGTTTCCTCGTATTCGCGCTCGGGAACCGAGTCCGCCACGATCCCCGCCCCCACCTGCACGTAGGCATTCCTGTCTTTTACGACTATGCTACGGATCGTGATGCAGGAATTCAGGTTGCCGGCGAAGTCGAGGTACATCACGGCGCCGGCGTACATGCCGCGCCGCGTCCGTTCGAGCTCCGAAATGATCTGCATGGCGCGCACTTTGGGAGCGCCCGTCACCGTGCCCGCCGGGAAGCACGCCCACAGTGTATCCCAGGCGTCCACGCGCGGCCGGAGTTTTCCGCGCACGCTGGAAACCAGGTGCATGACGTGCGAATACCGCTCCACAAACATCAGGTCGGGGACCTCGACCGTTCCGTAGCGGCAGACGCGCCCCAGGTCGTTGCGCCCCAGGTCCACCAGCATCACGTGCTCGGCCCGCTCTTTTTCGTCCGCCAGCAATTCCCGCTCGAGACGCAGATCTTCGGCTAAATCCTTGCCGCGCGGCCGGGTTCCGGCGATCGGCCGGTATTCCACGTTGTCCCCCGTCACCTTCACCAACATCTCCGGCGAGGACCCCAGCACGCAGTCCGGTCCCAATTGGAGGAAGAACAGATACGGTGCCGGATTCACGCGGCGCAGCGCGCGGTAAATTGCGAAGGCGTCGGTGTGGAGCTTGGTTTCCAGGCGCTGGGACAGCACCACCTGGAAAATGTCCCCCGCCCGAATATGTTCTTTAGCGCGGAAAACTCGCTGGATAAATTCCTCCCGGCTGACATTGGAGCGAAACGACGGCGCGGGGGCGCCCGGCTTGCCCGGCGCGCGCGATGACTCGAGGAGCGGCAGCGGTGCTTGCAATCGGTGCTCGATCCCGCGAATCGTTTTCTCCGCCTGATGATAGGCGGCGGTCAGTGCTTTCTGCGACCGGTCCTCGCAATGCACATTGCGGAGGATGATGATCTGATGCTTCACGTGGTCAAACGCAAGCAGGGTCGTGCAGAACATCAGGATGGCGTCGGGCATCGAGTCCACGGAGCGTTCGGGCGCCGGCAGCGGAACCGGCTCCCGCAGCGCCACCATGTCGTAGCCCACGCAGCCGACTGCTCCGGCGGTAAACGGCGGCAGCCCCTCGATCCGCACCGGTTTAAAGGAAGCCAGCAGCTCCCGCGCCGCCCCCATCATGTCCCCTGCGAGTTTCTTTGTGCGGCCCTTTTGCGTGATCTCGGTCACTCCGGAACCCGGCCCGCGCTCTCCCATCCGAAATCGCAGGACCAGGAATGGATCCGTTCCCAGGTACGTATAGCGCGCGATGGTCTCGCCGCCCTCCACGCTCTCGAGCAGAAACGAGTAGTTCGCTTTCGACCCTGCTTTCTTGCCTCCCTGGCGGGTCAGTTTCAAGTAAGCCGACACCGGCGTCAGTAAATCCGCCGGGACGGAAGTCCAGACCGGAACCAGGTTCCCTTGCTGTGTGAGCTCCAAAAACTCCTGCAAATCGGGGAAGATCATGAGTGTTCTTTGTCGGCCCTCGCGGCCGCCGGGAATCGGCGAAGTTCTCGGAGTGCGATCCGCCTCATCAAGCCTACCGGAGGTTCCAGTCCCATCCAATATCGAAACTGGGCTGCCGCCTGCGCCAGAAACATTTCGAGGCCAGAGATCGTCCGGCAACCGTTCGACTGCGCCAGGTCGAGCAGGCGCGTCTGCGGGGGATTATAGATGAGGTCGAACACCAGGCGCGCCGAGATCTGCTCCGGGCGCAACGGGCATTCGCCGGCATGCGGCCACATCCCCACCGGCGTCGTTTGCACCAACAGACCAAATTGCCCGCGTTCCAACTGCTCGATAGGCATCGCTTGCACGTCCAGTTCGCGGGCAAAGCGGCCGACCTTGTCTGGATTGCGCCCCGTCACCGTGATCGAGTCGCACCGTAATTCCCGCAAGGCCAGCACGGCTCCGCGTGCGGCGCCGCCGTTTCCGAGGATCACGGCGCGAAAGTCTGCCGGGAGCGGCTCGCGCTTCCCGAGCCGCAAGGCGCGCCGCAAGGGCGCCACGATGCCGGGGATGTCGGTGTTCGTTGCCTCCCAGCGTTTGCCGCGCACCCGGACGGTGTTGGCTGCGCCGGCCGTGCGCGCCAGCGGGTCGGCCTTGTCCGCCGAACGCAGGACCGCCTGTTTGTGCGGGATGGTCACGCTGAAGCCCGCCAGCGGATAGCGCGCCGCGGCTCTGCGAAAATCCGTTAAGTCATTAACCAGAAAAGGGATATATACCGCATCGCACCGTCGCGCGCGGAGCGCGGCGTTATGAACCGCCGCCCCGATGGACTGCCCCACCGGCGCGCCGACCAGGCCATAGATGGCCGACCGCCGGGTCAACTTTTCGGCTCGATAACGGTTCCGCAGGGTGGCCCAACCGAGCTGTCCGGGGGCGGCCAGTTCTCTCGGTTTTCCCGTTGGTTCAATTTCGGGGGGGCAAGCGGCGTAGACGAAGCGGGAGCCACGGGAAAGCGCCAGTACCCGACTGGGGACCCCGGCATCGCCCATGCAGAAGGCAATCCAACGGCTTTCCCAAAGTTGCCCATACGACTTGGACATCCTGGAACTATCAGTCCCAGAAACCGAATCCAGGAAATCGAGCACCGCGCAATTGTCCGACTGCCGCCTGGCGGTTCCGACCAGCTTGTAGAAATCCGCCGGGAACCGTTCGAGCCGCCGGGCGACGCTTTGCGGCCGGGGCGTTTTTTCGAAATCGTGAAACGAGAGGATGAGCAGCGCGCGTTCGCGCAACTCAGCCACGGCGTCCTGGCCCAGGGCCTCGGCGGATTCGATTTCCAGATCCATCAGGCGGCAGCCCGCAGCAGCGGCTTTCTCCAAGATGGCTGCTTGCGCGGCGACAGTCCCGCGGAAGCGCCCGCCGTTCGGCTCGCGGCGGCAGGTGGCGAGCAGCAGGGGGCGTTTCGCGCGCCAGTGGCGGAGCAGGCCGGGGAGCGACCGCAGCGCCTCCTCCGGATTCGGGACCCAGTCGAGGCGCAGCTCGACGAAGCGCGTGTAGCCGAGCGCGCGTCGCACCGAGTCGAGCAGCTCGGCGGCGCTGCAGCCGGTGGCCGTAATCGCGATGCGCGGGAGCGAGAGAAGTTTCCGCATGCGGCAATTCCGTATCATAAGGCAGGGAGTAGGAAATGGGAAATGGGGAGTAGGGAGTAGGGAGTAGGGAACAGAACCAGAGCCGGAAGCGTAAGCGACCGGACAAGGTAGGTAACAGGGAACAGGGAACAGAAGTGCAGGCCTGCCCTGAGGTGCAGCCGAAGGGTCCCTCGTCGCAAGGCTCCTCGGGATGACAGCTCGTTCTTATTCTGACTCCTGGCTACTGGCTCCTGTCTCCTAGTCGTAGTACTCCAGCCCCAGGTGGGTAATCATCTCTTCACCGCGCAGGTGGCGCAGCGTGTTCTTGAGCTTCATCAACTGGATGAAGAGGTCGTGCTCCGGGTAGACGGTCGGGGCGCACATGGGACTCTTGAAGTAGAACGAGAGCCACTCCTGGATGCCGCGCATTCCGGCGCGCTTGGCGAGGTCGAGGAACAGCACTAGGTCGAGCACCAGCGGCGCGGCCAGGATCGAGTCGCGGCACAGGAAGTCAATCTTGATCTGCATGGGGTAGCCGAGCCAGCCGACGATGTCAATGTTGTCCCAGCCTTCTTTGTTGTCGCCGCGCGGCGGATAGTAGTTGATCCGCACCACGTGATGAAAGTCGCGGTAGAGCTCCGGGTAGAGGTCCGGTTGCAGGATGTGTTCGAGGACCGACAGCTTGCTCTCTTCCTTGGTTTTGAACGACTCCGGGTCGTCGAGCACTTCGCCGTCGCGGTTGCCGAGGATGTTGGTGGAGAACCATCCCGCGAGGCCGAGCAGCCGCGCTTTGAGGCCCGGCGCGATGATCGTTTTCATCAGCGTCTGGCCGGTCTTGAAGTCCTTGCCGGCGATGGGCACCGACTTCTGCCGCGCCAGCTCGACCAGCGCCGGGACGTCCACCGTCAGGTTCGGCGCTCCGTTGGCGTAAGGAATCCCCGAGCGCAGCGCCGCGTAGGCATAGATCATGCTCGGGGCGATGGCGGGGTGATTCTCCTGGAGGCCGCACTCGAAGTTCTCGAGCGTCTGATGGACCTCCTGCGGTTCCAGGAAGATTTCCGTCGAGCCGCACCACACCATCACCAGGCGCGAGACGCCCGTCGCGGCGCGGAAGCGCTCGGTGTCTTCGATCAGCATCTGGACCAGCTCGGCCTTGTTCGCGCCGCGCTTGACGTGCGTGCCGTCGAGCCGCTTGACGTAGTGGCGGTCGAACACGGCGGGCATCGGCCGGATGCCTTCCAGGAACCCGCGCAGTTGCCCGAGCAGCGCCGGCTCCAGCACGCCGCCGTTCATGGCGATCTCGTAGCAGTTGTCCGGGCGGATGTCCCAGCCGCCGAAGACCAGCTCCTCCGGCGATGCCAACGGCACAAACTCGCGGATCGTCGGAACGCGCTTCTCGGTGCGCTTGCCGAGGCGGATGGTTCCCATCTGCGTGAGCGAGCCAATCGGCCGCCCGATCCCTCGGCGCACGGCTTCCACGCCGGCGATGAAAGTCGTCGCCACGGCCCCCATCCCCGGCAGCAGCACGCCCAGCTTTCCTCGCGGCTCTTCGATCGGTATCGCGTTTCCCATGAATCGCCCCTTCCTGTGCCTCCGTTGATGGTCGCGGCTCGGATTGCGGCCGAAGCAAACGCTTCATAATGCGGGAAGAGCCCGGCTCTTGACAAGAGGCCGGATCGCGCCATCGCGCTCGCGGCATATTTTTCGGGGCGTGGGAATGCTCCGGTTCGTTGTGGCGAAAGGCAATGGCGAAAAGCCCACGGCACGAACCACGTTCCGTGTCTACTCGTTTCGATCTGCACGACCGACCCAATAATCTGGCCGACGGCTGTGGTGCGCTACTGCGAGAACGAGCGCATAGTTCTTTTCGAGGGAGTAGATGAGGGAAAAGCGGAATTTCCGGAGAACACGCTTTCGGATGCCGGGCCTGATCTCGGGAGCGGATTCGGGGAATTGCGCAATCAGCTTCTCGGCCCACTGATCTCCCCGAAGAAGCGCCGCCCCAGTCCAGGCGCTTGGAGTTCCAGGTAGCCGATCTCATGCAGCAACTCTTCCTCGGCAGCCTGGTGGTAGCGGACGGGGATCACCGGAACAATCTTTCTGCCTTCTTGGCTACGTCAGAAGCAGAAACCATTTCAGCGCGCCCCGCGCGGCATTCTCCTAAACGCCTTTGTGCTTCCTCGGCCCAGAGGCGGTCGGCGTCTTCCTCGCTCAACTCTTCCAGGCTAGCTAGCAACTTCTCTGCCAAAGCTGCGCGGTCTTGCACGTCCAACGTGAGAGCAGTCTTGAGAAGCTCAGCTACGTCCGGCATTCTTGACCTCCCGGTCCATTATAGCCGCCCGTGCCCTTTGCGAGACAGCGGGGTAGCCTCGGTTACCCGCTGGAAGTTGAGCCGTCCGAAACCGGATCGCGCTCCCAGCGCCAGACCCGCCCGTCCTCTGGG
>CAYWWM010000037.1:0-11715 GCA_964461735.1 uncultured Solibacteraceae bacterium
CGAAGGCCCAGATGTCGGTGCGCCGGTCTACCTCCTGGGCGCGCACCTGCTCCGGCGACATGTACGCCGGGGTCCCGAGGATTTGCCCGACGCGCGTCGGCCCCGGTTCGAGCGTCGGCAGCTCCGACAAATCTCCCTGCATGCGGTCGCCTGCAAACGCCTTGGCCAGCCCGAAGTCAAGGATCTTAACTTCACCCTCGGGCGTGACCTTGATGTTCGCGGGCTTGATGTCCCGGTGCGTGATGCCTTTGCGATGCGCCGCCTGCAGCCCTTCGGCCACCTGGGCCGCCAGAGTCAACGCCGCGTGGATCGGGAGCGGGCCGTGTCGCTTGATCCGCTCTCCAAACGTATCGCCCTCGACCAGTTCCAGCACCAGGAAGTTCGCTTCGGCGGTTTCCTCGACTCCATAGATGGCCGCGATGTTCTTGTGATTGAGCGAAGCCAGCAACTGCGCCTCGCGGCGGAACCGCGCCAGCCGCTCCGGGTTTCCCGCAAACGGTCCTGGGAGAACTTTCAGCGCCACGTCGCGCCGCAGCTTGGTGTCGAACGCCAGGTACACCGCTCCCATTCCGCCTTCGCCGATCTTCGAGCGAACGAGATAAGAGCCAAGCTGCCGGCCCACCAGAGATTGCGTGGGCGCTTCCTCGAACATTCGCGCTGCTGCTTGCAGGATGGGCGATTCGGGAGTCCAGGCAGGTTTGCCCTCCGCCGCCAGCAATCGCTCGACCTCGCGGCGCAGATCCGCATCGCCGGCGCAGGCTTCGTGCAGGATCGCCTCCTGAAAGGTGACGTCCCACTCCCGCACCTTGTGGTAGAGTTCCTCGACCTTCCGCCGCCGCTCCGGAGTCATAAAACTCCTCCGCTCTTTGGCTAATAGTCTATCCCAGATTACACAGAAGGCATAGATTCTTCTGACAGAACCGGCAAGATGTGGTTGGAACTGGTTGGCTGTGTTGCAGGACCCGCTATTGAGCTTCAAAGAGCAGTGCAAACTCACCTCAGTCGCCACAGCATCCAGACCAGCCCTTCGAGACCCGTTTTCACCACCGGCGTCGCCTGTTAAAGGATTAGCCGCGAGTAGCGGCGCAGCATTTGGCGACTGTCAGTCATCCCAGCGAACGCAAGATTGGGCAAACAGGAAGGGATCCGGGTGATCGGTGGACAGTAAGGTGGAAAGTATGAGCAGGTCTTCTGTAAGTTGTTGAAACTCAATGGAGTCATTAGTTGTCGTGAGATTCTCAATCTCAAAACCCGGGTTCGATTCCCGGTAGCGCTACCAAATTACACACCGTTATCCCCTGTGGAATCCGCTCTCTGCGCCTTCTGTCGAATCCAGTTTTCGCCGCTAAGGGTTTGGCGGTGACGGGCAGCTTCAAGACTTGGCGTGCCCCTGCTGGTCGCCGGACTTGCCTTGCAGCGCCGCCAAGTCGAGTTCAATGGAGTCGTAGGAGCGCATCAGGGTAGTCAGAATTTCGTCCGCCGGGCGCGCCGGCCGCTGCGCGGGGCGATGGTCATCCAGATAGGGCCAAAGCGGCTCTCGAATTGCCGCCGGCAACACGCTTTCCAGATACTCCAGCGCGATGCCACGCAAGTTTTGGTCTCCGGCATGCAAGCCGCGGAAGGCGATGCGCAGCGGCTCCCGGGGCAATACCAGCGACAACAAGCGGAACACGTGCTCCAGAGTGCGGCTGGTGCGGTTCCGCAGCAAACCCACAAAGGCCGGACCGAATTGCTCCTCGGTGCGGTCCAGCAGCTCGTGGACCTCCCAGACCTTCTTCCCCGCGGCAATTTCGCGCCGCACCGCCTCCCAAACCTGCTCCGGGTCCGCGTGCAGGGCCGGATTCTGCTCGACGAGAAGGTTTAACGCGGCGGCGCACTGGAACCGGACTTCGAATCGTTTGTCGGCCAGTCCCTGCAACAGCCCATCGGCAGCTCGCCGGGAGGAGTAGGCCGAGCACGCCGTCAGGACCCGGGGGATGCGGCGCCGAACCGCAAACGGCTGCTCGGGGTCGAGCAACGTGTCCACAAGCTGGCCTACAATCTGCGGCGCCGCCGTGCGCAACGCGGCGATCGCGTTGGGGGCTACTTCATCCCACGCCAGCAGCTCGATCACGTGCGGCGCCAGGACCAAATCCAGCGAGGGTTTTTCCGCAAGCGTTTGGCGGACAGTCCGGGCGTGGCCGGAACGCAGATTCGCCACCCGGCGCAGAATCGGGTCCGTGAAGACGGGAGGTCTTGGTTTTCCTTCTGGCGGAGACGAGCTCTCGGACACGCCGGTGGGCTGCGCCGGATCGGACGCCTTGAAAACCTGGAGATTGGTTCGGGACTGCGCCCCACCCGAAGCGGGCGGAAGGGTCGAACCCGGGATCCCGCGCGCGGTCCGCAGGAGCGCAGAGCGAGTGGTGCTGTCCTGCACTTCCGACAGGTCGAGCTCCACCGCACGGTTCCGCAGACTCCGCTCAAGCGACACAACGTAGCCTCGATTCAGCCGCTGCGTAAACCAAAGTCCCACCAGCGCCAGCGCCACGGCCACGCCTAACACCGACGGGATAGCCGTGGCCGGGCCGAACAGCAAAATCAACCGGAGGATGCCGCCACCCAGCAGATCCCCGAGCCGGTCGCATCCTACGTCCACCAAGGACTTGGTGGCACGCTTTTCCTGGGGAGGGATCGGAGTGTAAAGAATCTCATACCCGGAGCGGAACAAGGAATCGGCGATGGCAGATCCGAATGCGCGGGCGAGTGTAATGCTGGCCAGGCCGGGAACAAATGCTGCTCCCACGCCTCCCGCCAATACGACCAGCGGCAAGGAACCCACGGTTCGGGCCAGCCCGAGTCCTTCCAGGGCGCGACGGCTCAGCGCCGTTTGCAAGAAGAACGTCCCTAAGGCGGTGGCGGCGTAAAAAATCGCGAAGAAGCGCAGCAGACTTTCGCCTCCTCCATAGGCCTGCGTGGCTTGCGCCTTGAAAACATAATCCAGGCTGACGTTGCTGATCGCGGCGAGCAGCACGAGCAGCGCCAGGTTGCGCAGGTAGGGGGCTTCCTGCAGCATCTTCCACGGCGAAGCCTCCGGCTTCAGTCCCCCATGGCTCACCGCCTCGTTAAACGCCGAGGCTTGCGAACCTTTTACCATGTCCACGCCCCGCACTCTCCAGGCGCACAGCAGATGGAGCAGACCCAGAATCGGCAGCATGGTGGCCACGGAAATTGAGTCCGCAACCCGCTCGGCCAAGACCCCGCCCAGCAGGCCTCCGAATGTCGCCCCTCCTGCGATCCTGCCGATTTGGCGCTTGGCCATCCGCGGGTCGAACCGCTCGTTGACCACCGACCAGAAACCCGAGATCAGAACACTTCCCAAACCCGCGATGTGGAGATACAGCACGACGGAGCCCAATTGCGGATGGGCCAGCACCAGCGCCCACTCCCCGAACAGAAACAGGCCGCTGGCGCCGAAAGCCGTCGGCATCAGGCTGGCAGGCCCGAGACGCGTCAGGAGCCGGGAAAACAGGATGACCATCGCCAGGGAGAACAGCGCGGATCCAATGAACATGTAGGGGAGAGCGGTCACGTCGAAGTGGGAGAGGAAGAGCGCGTCCCGCGTCGCTTTCCCTCCCACTTGATGGGCGATCATCAAGGCCGCCGTGAGCATCGCGGCAAGCGCCGCCGAGTCGCTACTGGGCCGAGCGGACATGCTGACAGCTTCTCTCCCAAGGATCGCGTCAAGCGCCAACGAAACGGGGAATGCCCTCTATGAGGATATAATATCGGCGGGAAAATGAAGCAAGGTTCCGCAGGCCGCTCCACAAGCTGGGAGTGAATCGGCGCGGAGGGGAGTATTCCGGTGAGCGAACCCGAAGAACCCAGTCCGAATCCGTTCAGGGGGGCAAGCTCCGGGGCAGCCGGCTCTACGCCGGTCAGCTCCGGACAGGAGGCTTCGATAACGCCGAGCATCGCCCCGGCGTTGCCCACAGCCATCTCCGTCCGTTACGAGATTCTGGGGGAAGCCGGCCGCGGCGGGATGGGGATCGTCTATAAGGCGCGCGACCGGGAGACCGGCGAGACCGTAGCGCTCAAAGTCCTGAAGCCCGAGATTGCCGCCGATCCCGCCGTGATGGAGCGCTTCAAGAACGAGTTGCGGCTGGCTCGCAGGATCACGCATAAGAACGTTTGCCGCTTGCATGAATTCAACCGCGTGGGAGACGTGGCTTACATCACGATGGAATTCGTCGAGGGGGAGAGCCTGCGCGCCCGATTGAGAAGAGACGGCAGCCCCGGTCTGCGGACGTGCCTGGACCTGGCGCGGCAGATCGCCGACGGCTTGCAGGAAGCTCATCGGCAGGGCGTGGTGCACCGCGATTTGAAACCGGAGAATGTCCTGGTGCTTCCCGACGGGTGGGTGAAGGTCATGGACTTCGGCATCGCCCGCTCCCTCGACGCCAGCAACCTGACACTGACGCTCGTCGGCACGCCCGCCTACATGGCTCCAGAGCAGGCCCGGGGGCAGCGCGCCGATCATCGCGCCGACATCTATTCGTTTGGACTGCTGCTGTACGAGATGGTAACCGGATCGCCTGCCTTTCAGGCCGATACGCCCATGGCGATGCTGTTGCAGCAAATCCAGGAAGCCCCCCGGCCGCCTCAGGAAATCACGCCGGCGCTCCCGGACCGTCTGGGTAGGTTGATTCTGCGCTGCCTGGAGAAGGACCCGAACAACCGGTTTGCCACTACCTCGGAGCTGGTTGCGGAGTTGGCCAGCAATGACCTCGGCGCGGACCTGACCGGGGATGCCGCGAGCGCCGATTCCCAGCTTCGCCCGGCCTCGCGGGAAGCCCCCGCCCCGCATTCCGATCGGGCGACCCCATCGCGCGCCACGGCCCAGACCGCAGAGACGGAATTCACGCTCTCCCGGGGAACGGCTCGCGCGTTGTTTCTTACGATCCAAGTGGGCTATCTGGGGATATATTGCGCGGCTGCTTATTACGTCGAGTCGTTGCAGCGCGCTCTCGCAGGATTCTTGAATACGGGCGCCGGAACTGGCGCGCCGTTTGTAGTCGTCGCGGCGATGTGCGGGGTGTCGGTGCGGCTGTATTTGCTGTCGTCGGTGGGCCTCGATCATCGCGCCGCCGGAAGGAAATTCCAGCGCCTCTTCCCGGCGCTGTTCTTGTTGGACACGCTCTGGGCGGTCTCCCCGCTGCTGCTGGCCCAGAACATCGGTTACGGACTGGCCTTGGTCGCGGTGTCGGCGCTGGCCTATCTGCCCTTCGCGCAGCGCACCCTCATGCAAAGCATTTCGCCCGCCGAGACCGCCTAGAAGATTTCTGGAAAGTAATACACGAGCACCGAGTTGAGGCTCATGTCCGCGACGAGCACTTCTTTGTGCTGCGGGATGAGGGCGACGCCGCGCGGCTTGATCAGGGTGCTCTTGGGGCCGGACAGGCGGTACCGCGGGGGAACGTCCCCGTTGTCGCTGATGTGCCAGAATCCGACGTACGTTCCACCCGGATCGAAGGTGCCGCTCTCGCCCGGCTGAGTCATGGCGATGATTCCGCTGGGCGGGTGGACCTGCATCTGCAAGGCCCGGATGATGCCGCTCCTGGGGCCGCCGATCACGCGCAACGGCCGGGTGTCGCCGCTCGCGGCGCGGTCGAAGATCTGGATGGAGCCCGGCCTGCGGTTGTTGCCCCCGGAACCGAGGATCAGGAGGTTGTGCACGGCGTCCACGGCGATGCCGCCACCCTGCCCCGTGTTGTTGAGGATGCGCTTCGGCGCGACGTCCCCGTTCGCAGTGCGGTCAAACACCAGCACGCGGCCGCCTTCGGGCACCAGGATTTCATTGTTGACGGGATCGAGCTCCAGGCGGCTGGAGCCGCCGAGTTGCGTCTGCGGCCCCTGAATGACGCGCACGGGCGCCTCCTCGCCGTTGGCTCCGCCGCGGAACACCAGCACGGCGTAGGCGAACGGGTTGTTCACGATGAACTCATCGTGCACGGCATCGTAGCGGATGTCGTGCATGGTGCGGCTCATCAGCGTCCCTTGTCCGGCGAGCAGGCGGTTGGGCGGCGTGTTCTCCTTCGCCAGCCTGGCGAAGAACGCGATCTGCGCGTGCGCCACTCAGTTGGGGACCAGGATCTCGTCGCGCCTGCTGTCGTAGGCGACCGCGCCCGGGTTGCCGATGGCCAGCGCCTTCTTCTCCGCCGGGGCGCTGCGAATCGTGCGTTTGGGGGGCACATCTCCGTTCGCCGCGCGGTCGAACACGGTGGCGCTGTGATTGCCCATGTTGGAAACCCAAAGCTCGTCGTTCTTGGAGTCGAGGAACACGCCCGTGGGGTTGAGGACGCGGGTCTTGGGGCCGCGAATCATGCGCGCGGGGGCGACGTTGCCGTTGTCCGTGGTCTTGAAAACCAGGACGGAATCGTCGCCGTCGTTGGCCACGTAGAATTCCCCGCGCTCCGGGTCCACCCATAACGCCGCCGGCCAGTTCAGGCGCGTGCGCTGGCCTTCGATGATCCGCAGGGGCGCGGTGTCGCCGCCGGCACGGAGCGGATAAACCGTGATCGAAGCCGGCTCGAACTTGCCGTAATCTCCCGCCTGGTTGACGCCGTGCCCGTGGTTGCTGACGAACATCAACTGGTTGCGGTAGTCCACCGCCACGCCGTGCGGGTCTTCCAGTTGGGTTCTGTCCCCGACCAGCTCGCGGATGGGTTTATCCTCCCCCTGCGCGCCCTTGGGGTAGACCACGACCGAGTTGTCGTGCTGCACGGTGAGGTAGATTTCCTGCGCCTCCTCGTCCACGGAAATCCCGAACGTCCCGTGCGGCGTCGAGAGTTCGCGCTGCGGCTTGATCTCGCCGCTGGCGTTCCAGGGGAACACCGTCATGGTGTCAATGGTGTCGTTGGTGATGGAGTAGATGTCGCCGTTGCGCGGGTCCACGTAAATGCCGCAGTTGAACTCGAGCTTGGTGACGCCGCCTCCCGCGATGGCCCGCTTCGGTTCTGTGAACGCCGCCGTCGGAGGGGTGTCGGCAAGCCGGTCGAAGACTTTGATCCCGAACAGATTCTCATCCTGGAGGAAGACTTCGTTGGTTTGCAGGTTGAGCGCCACGGCGCTGTAAGTGGGGTAAGTGTCGCGGATCAGGCGCGTGGGGGCGCGGTCGGCGTTCCCCGGCGGCAGCCTGTCCCAGTCCGCGGAGCGATGCACGGGCGCTTCCTGCGGCTCTGCGGAGAACAGCGTGGCGGCGCTGGCGGGGAGCCACTGGCACATCTCCCCCTCCATTGCTGGCAGAGGTTCGATGGCAACCAGTTGCGGAGAGCCCGTCGGCCGGCGGCTCGCCGCCTGGGATGCGGTCTCCCATTGCCTCCGTGAACCTTCTCCAACGCTTAAGAGCACCACGGCTGCTGCTGCTATCAAGCACAACATCGCCACCGTCCCCTGGCTCTTCCAACGCAGTCTGCGCGCCATGCAACCTCCTGGGGCAGTTGTTAGTTGATAGTTGATAGTTGTTTGTCCCGAATCCACGCGCAGTTCTGGCTCCCGCGCGACCCCTAACCACTTACAACTTACAACTACCATCTATCAACTATCTTCTCGCCGCCTCCCGGAACAACTCCGGCACGTGGTACGTCAGCACGCCGTTGAGTTCTTTGTCGGAGACGATGACGGTCTGGTTCTTGACGTCAATATCCAGCCCGCGGGGTTTGATGATCATCCGCTGCGGCCCGCCGATGGTCCAGCGCGGCGGGACGTCGCCGTTGTCGTAGATGCTCCAGACGCCGACGAACGACAGACCGTTGCGCCGCGCCGACTGAGCGCCGTCATTGCCGGCGAGGATCCATCCATTGTGGACGCGAGTCCGCATGACCTGCACCAGCATCGTCTTGGGTCCGGTGATGGCGCGCAGCGGCGTGCGGCTGTCGCTGGGGGCTTTGCGGTCGAAGATGATCAGACCCGTCCCGCCCTCTTCGCCGCCCCCTCCCATGGAGCCGACGTAGAGATCGTTGACGGGGTCCACGGCCAGCACGCTAAACGGCGTGGTGCGGATCGGAGCGACGTTGCCGTTGGCGTCCAGAGGGAACACCTTGCGCTCGGTGATGAGCTCGTTGTTCTTGACATCGAGCACCACGCCCGAGGAGCCGCGCAACTGCGTGAGGGGTCCCTGGAGGATGCGGATGGGAGGCTCCTCGCCCGAAGCCGAGCCGCGGAACGTCAGGATGGCCTGCGCGAACTGCTGCGGCACGACGATCTCGTCGCGGACCGGGTTGTAATGAATGGCGTGCATGGTGCGCCCGAGCAGCGTGGTCTGCCCTTCAATTCTGCGAACCGGCGCGTCTCCACCCTTCGCCAGCCTGGCGAAGGCCGCAATCTGCGGATGGGCCACTCAGTTGGGCGCCAGAATCTCTTCCCGCTTGGTGTCGTAGGCCAGCGCGCCGGGATTCCCGATCATCAGCGACCGGGTGCCCGACGGCCCGCTGCGAATCACGCGCTTGGGGGCCACGTTTCCATCCGCCGTGGGAGCGAACACGGTCATGGTATGGTTGCCGTAATTGGCCACCCACACCTCGTTGTTCTTGGTGTCCACGTAGACGCCCGAAGGGCTGTCCATCAAGGTCACGGGTCCCTTGATCGCGCGGAGCGGCGCGACGTTGCCTTGCGCGTCGGGCGCGAACACCAGCACGGAGTTGCCGATGTCGTTGGCGACATAGAGCTCGCCGTTGCGGTCGTCAATGGCGATGGCGGCCGGCCAGTTGAGCTGCGTACGCGATCCTTGGATCACGCGCAGCGGCGGCGTGTCGCCGCTGGCGCCGCGGTCGTACACGTTGATGGAGGGTTCCACGAAGCGGCCCGAGCCGGGCACGGCCTGGTCGTCATCCAGCGGCCGGTTGTTGGCATTGGGCCGGCCGGTCCGGCTGGACACCTGCCCGTGGTTCGCGACAAAGAGCTGGTCCTTAGCCTTAAAAAATGCCATGCCGGTGGGATTGGCCAGGCGCGTGCGGTCGCCTTGCAGCAGCCGGATGGGAGGCTCCTCGCCCTCCGCCGTTTTGGGCCAGACCGCCACCGCGCTGTTGTGCTGGCTGGCGATGAACAGCTCGTTGCGCACCGGATCCACGGCGAAGCCGCGGCCCCGGGTCTCGCCGCCGGTGTGCAGCTCCCGCACAGGAGGCGAATTGCCGCTGGCCGCCCGCGAGAACACCTGCATCACCGCCGCAGTGTCCGCGTGGATGGCGTAAATGTCCCCCGAAGGCTGGTCCACGTAGAGGCCGCAGACGAACTCGATCCCGGTGGCAGGCCCTGAGATCACGCGCTTCGGTTCCGTAAACGCCGCGCCCGGCGGCGTGTTTGCGTTGCGGTCGTAGACCAGGATCTGGAACAGGTTCTCATCGCCGGCGATCACTTCGCCGCGCTCCACGTCCATGGCTACCACGCTGTAGCTCGGATAGGGATCGCGGATCACCCGCAACGGGTCGCGGTCAATCCGCTCACCCGTCACTGCGGCGGTCACGGGAGTGCCGGCTCCGCCCTGCAGAGCCGCCGCCAGGCTCGCGGAGGCGCTGGCGGGAACCCACGGACACATCGCTTCGTCCATACCCGACATTTCGGGAAACGCTTCCCAGGAAACAATCCGGTCGCTGCCGATGTGCTGCGTTCGGACCATGCCCTGCCGGCCGCCGCCGGAAAAGACAAACAACGCTGCCGCCGCCAATAAAGCAACGATCGAGAGCAACGTTACTTTCCGATGCACGTTCGATGTCCTCGCCGCGTGAGAAGCCATGTCCACCCTCCTGTTCACCGATTCGGCCAAGCCCGGAATGAATTTCCGGAACCAGTTTCCGCCCCCGTTGCCTCAGAGTATATACCCGTTTTGCCCCCGCAGCATCTGCAATATAATGGCAGACGCTTGGCAAAGGGGGAAAGCCATGAGATCAAAGATGACATCCAAGATGCACCGACGCAAATTCCTGAAAGGCTCGCTGGGGGTGCTGGCCGCGGGCCAGAGCGCCAGCTTGCTGACGCCAGCCCAGCCGGCCCGCGCGACTGCGGCGCAACAGCCCCGCACAGCGGCAGGCAGCCCGACGTTGTTTCCCGGGTTCCGCACCCAGCGCTTCGAAACCACGGGGGCAACCATCCACACCGTAGTGGGCGGCAGCGGGCCGCCGCTGCTGCTCTTGCACGGCCATCCGCAGACTCACGTCATGTGGCACAAAGTGGCGCCGCGCTTAGCCGGGCGTTTTTCCATCGTCGCGGCCGATCTGCGCGGCTACGGCGACAGCAGCAAGCCTCCGGACGGCCAAAACCACGCCGGCTACTCGAAGCGCGCCATGGGCCAGGACATGGCGGAAGTGATGACCCAGCTCGGCTTCGACCGCTTTGTCCTGGTCGGCCACGACCGCGGCGCGCGCGTCGCCACGCGCATGGCGCTCGACTATCCGCAGCGCGTTACGAAGCTCGCGGTGTTCGACAACTTGCCCACGCTCATGATGTACCGCAACCTCAGCAAGGATCTGGTCACGACCATTCATCACTGGTTTTTCCTGATTCAACCCAGTCCCTACCCGGAGACGATGATTGCGAACAGCCTGGAGCTCTATCTGGGGCGCTCCTTTGGTCGGGCTCCACGAGGAACCTTCCCCGACGAAGCCTATGCGGAGTACCTGCGCTGTTTCCGCAACCCGGCCACCATTCACGCGGCCTGCGAGGACTATCGCGCCGGAGCTTCGATTGACCTGGAGCACGACGAAGCGGACTGGAATCAGAAGATCACCTGCCCGCTCCTGGCTCTCTGGGCCGAACGGGGGACGGTGGCGCGGTTCTTCGGAAACGTTCTGGACCGCTGGAAAGAGAAGGCCGTGGACGTCCGGGGCAAGCCGATGCCCAGCGGCCACCACATTCCCGAGGAGCTGCCGGACGAAGTGTTGGCGGAACTGAATTCCTTCCTGCCCGCAGCCTGACGCCCGCAACCTGACGATGAACTTTCCCCTTCCCGGCTAGGCGCAGCCCGAAGCGGTCATCGTCAGCGCGCTCAGCGCGCTCAACGCGAATCGGCAATCACAGGATTGGTCAGCGTGCCGATCCCCTCAATCGTGCACACGACGGTGTCGCCCGGCCGCATCCAGCGCGGGTCGGCGCGCTCGATGTTGGTCCCGGCCGGGCTGCCGCCCGCAATCACGTCGCCCGGCTGCAAGCTCAGGATGTTCGAAGCGTAATGCAGCAGGTCGTAGGCGCTGTGGATCATCTGCTGGGTGTTGGAGTCCTGTTTCATTTCGCCGTTCAAGGTCAAGACCTGCCGCAGGTTTTGGGGGTCTTTGACAAACTCCTTGGGAACAATGTAGGGGCCTAACGGCGCAAAGGTGTCGTGGTTCTTCCCGATCAGCCAGTCCGAGCCGAAGCGAGTGTCCCCGCGGCCGCCCCGGTCAGAGACGTCATTCTGAATCGTGTAGCCGAACACATAGTCCATGGCACGATCGAGAGGAACGTGTTTGGCCGGCTTCCCGACGACTACGCCCAGCTCGCACTCGTGATCAATGCGCTCGCGGCCCCCTGGGGCCCGAATCGGCTCGCCGTTCGCGATGATGGTTGCGGGCATTTTGACAAAGAGGTAAGGGTTCCAACGCTCGTCGCCCGGCTTGCGCTCCCAGATGCCCGGCGCGGTATTGGATGGAGCGGGCGGCGGCGCAGTGGGCGCCCCGGCCCTGGCCCGCTGCTGCTCGATCCCTTCCCCGT
>CAYWWM010000038.1:0-11691 GCA_964461735.1 uncultured Solibacteraceae bacterium
TGAAGCGCTCGCCGAACGTGCTGGTGACGCGGGCGAACCGGGTCATCGCGGCGCGCATCCGCCGGTTCGCGCGGGATGCCAAGTTCCATCCGCTCTCGGGCGCCATCGCAATCCGCCGTGACCGCACGCAGCACGGCAAAGGAAAAATTCTAGTCGTCTCGGCCGGCTCGTCCGACATCCCCGTAGCCGAAGAAGCGCTGGTCACGGCCGAGCTGATGGGGAACCCCGTCGCGCACCTCTACGACGTCGGCGTCGCAGGAATTCATCGCCTGCTGGAGCATCGCGCGGAACTGACTTCGGCGCGGGTCATCATCTGCGTCGCGGGCATGGAAGGAGCGCTGCCGAGCGTGGTCGCGGGCCTGGTGGCCGCTCCGGTCATTGCCGTCCCGACCAGCGTCGGCTACGGCGCGAGCTTCGGCGGCGTCGCCGCGCTGCTCGGGATGCTCAATAGTTGCGCCTCCAACGTCGCCGTCGTCAATATTGACAATGGCTTCGGCGCGGCGTGTTTCGCGAGCATGGTGAATCGGTTGTGAATTGCGCAAGTGTGCTTGTGAAGCTTGAGTTTTCCCTGTATTCTAAGACTATGGCAGATACGAAAAGAGTTGATCCGCTCGTATCGAATGAGCAGGAACTCGAGATTGATGCTGCAACCGCCGCCGCCATTGCTCGCGGCATCCGCGCGGCCGACGAAGGCCGGGTTGTTTCTGCCGAAGAAGTTCGCAAACTGACCCAAAAGTGGATTTCAAAGTTGTCTACACGGAACCGGCGCTCGACGACCTTGAAGCGGTCATGAGCTGGTCGTGGGAGAAACACCCCGGAACCAGCGAACGCTTTGCCCACTCTCTTCTCAACCACATTGACCTACTCAAAGACTTTCCTTACCTGGGTGCTCCCCTGAAGGGTTATCCTGGAGTGCGGCGACTCCTCCATTCTCCTCTTCATGTCTACTACCGGGTTCATGAAGAAAAGCGCGTGATCGAAATTCTCCATTTCTGGCACACGGCGAGAGAGGAGCCGGAGCTATAGCGGCATCGGCCGCGCTTGCTTCTCCAGCGTGGTCAATCGGGCGTAATGTTGTTTGATCTCGAAAGGAATCGAAGATGAAACAGCAAAGAGGTTATGTTGCTCTCCTCGATGTTCTCGGTTTCACAGCGATAGTCTCAGGAGAGGGCCACCCAGAGAATCTGAGCCGTTACGTCACGTCCCTGAATGAGGTCACAAACCAGACCGAAGTAGAAATTGTCTTGTTTTCTGATACTATCGTGATGACCTCTCTCGGCGACGTTGATGAATCCCTTGTCGCACTTCTTGGGATCTGCTCCCATGCGTTTGGCTTGTTGCTCAGCCAGGAAATAGCGGTACGAGGTGCGATTTCATACGGCTCCTTCATTCGCTACAAGAACCCCAAAGGTACCTTTTTAGCGGGAAGAGCAATTATTGACGCATATCGGTTCCAACAAAAGCAAGACTGGGTTGGCATCATGCTTGCCCCTTCCGTTCTCGACAAACTTCCCGACTTAGGGAACCGCTGCTCCATGCCACCGCAGACGCCTTGTACCGTCGAGCAACTGGACGAGTTCTCTGGTCGGTTTCCATGGGCTCTCAATGTTCAGAACTGCGAAGGTATCCCGTTCCACACGTCAGATCCATCCGAGCCTCAAAAATACGAAGGGTTCGCTGTAGTTCCGACCGACACTACGATCAATGATCCGAAGAGTATGATAGAGAATCTTAATCGAGCTCTTGATCGCGTGGATCGGCTGAAATCACTCGCGCCTGACCCACGGTCCCAGAAGAAATACTCTGAAGCTAGGGTGTGGCTTGGCAAGGTTAAGGGCAAATGGCAGGGTATCCAACATTCTATGGAAACACATGGGGTTGATCCCTTTACGGAGAGGGCTGCCGAAAGGGCATAAGTCACTGGCGGCCTTTTCCGGCTGTTTGCAAAATCATAAAACCTCAAAGAACGCCGACCGAGTCTATCATGGATACTTTCTCTGCCCGCTCCCTCACGGTCGAAGCTCGGATGCAAACACCCGGGCAAAGATGGCGTCCACGTGGCGGAGCTGGCGCTGCATGCTAAAGGCGGTGTCGAGTTCGCCGGGGGTGAGGGTGCGGGAAATGTCCGGGTCGGCGGCGACGAGCCGGCGGAAATCTTCGCCGTGCTCCCAGGCGCGCATGGCGTTGCGCTGGACCCACTGATAGGCCTCCTCGCGCAGGACGCCCTTGGCGGCGAGGTCGAGCAGCAGTTGTCCGGAAAAGATCAGGCCGCGGGTCATTTCGAGGTTCGCCCGCATGCGCTCGGGATAGACCAACAGCTTGTCCACGGTGCGGGCTGTGCGGTCGAGGAGATAGTCGGTGAGAATCGCGCTGTCGGGCAGGATGACGCGCTCGACGGAAGAGTGCGAGATGTCGCGCTCGTGCCAGAGCGCCACGTTCTCCAGCGCAGCCTGAGCGTTCGAGCGCACCACCCGCGATAAACCGCAAATCTGCTCGCAGCCGACCGGGTTGCGTTTGTGCGGCATGGCCGAAGAGCCTTTCTGCCCTTTCGCAAAGTACTCCTCGGCTTCGCGGACTTCGGTGCGCTGGAGCGAGCGGATTTCGAGCGCGATTTTTTCGAGCGACGCCGCGATGACAGCGAGCGTCGAAACGTAATGCGCGTGGCGGTCGCGCTGGATGACCTGGCTCGAAACCGCCGCCGGCTGGAGGCCGAGCCGGGCGCAGATGGCTTCTTCCACCTCGGGGCCGACGTGCGCGAAGGTGCCGACGGCGCCGGAGATTTTTCCCACCGCCATTTCCTCCGCGGCGCGCTCCATGCGCGCGATGTTGCGGCAGTTCTCCGCATACCAGTTGGCGAGCTTCAAGCCGAATGTGATCGGCTCGGCATGGACGCCGTGCGTGCGCCCGACCATGACCGTGTCTTTGAATTCGAAGGCGCGGCGGCGGAGCACTTCCCCGAGGCGCCGCTGGTCGTCGAGGATCAAACGCGAGGCGTCGCGGAGGAGCAAGGCCTGCGCGGTGTCCACCACGTCGTTCGAGGTCAGGCCGTAATGGAGGTAACGCGACTCCGGGCCGAGGTTCTCGGCCACCGCGGTCGTGAAGGCCACCACGTCATGCTTGACCTCGGCTTCGATCGCGGCGATGCGCTGCACGTCAAAGCGCGCGCGCTCGCGCAGGGCGCGGGCCGCCTCGGCGGGGATTTCGCCGCGCTCGGCGAGCACTTCCGCGGCGACCAGCTCGACCTCGAGCCACTTCCGGAACTTATTCTCTTCGGTCCAGAGGGCGCCCATCTCCGGGCGCGTGTAGCGAGCGATCACGATCGTTTCCTCAAAACCAAAACACTTCGGTCGGCTCCGTCTGCGAGCTGACGGTCAGCTTGGTTTGGCCGGCGCTGTGTTCTTCGAGCGCGGAAGCCGCTTCCAAACGAGCGATCTCCGGGTGGTTATTCTGTTGGCTCAAATGCGCCAGCACCAGCACGCGCGCCTCGCGGTCGAACTCCTGGCGCAGGAATTTCCCCAGCGCCTCATTGGACAGGTGGCCGGTTTGGCTTCCAACACGCTGCTTGACATACCACGGATAGGGGCCGCTGCGCAGCATCTCGAGATCGTGGTTCGACTCCAGGATCAAGCCGTGGCAGCCGCTGAGGTAGTGCTTGACGTTCTGCGGCATGTAGCCCAAGTCGGTTACGATGGCGACGCGGACACCCTCGGCGGTGAACCGGAACGCCACCGGGTCCACGGCGTCGTGGGGAATCGTGAACGGCTCGACGGCGACCTCTCCAATCTCAAAACGGCATCCGGGTTCGAAGGATTCGACGGCGGGGAGTTTGATCTGGGGGGGCAGCGCCAGGCGGGTCCGCGAAGAGATATAGACCGGCGTTGCCCCCCGGCCGGCCTTTCGAGCCAAGCCGGCCAATCCGTTGATGTGGTCGGAGTGCTCGTGGGTAATCAGAATGGCGTCCAGCGATTCGAGCGTTTCGCCGATGAGGGCCATGCGGCGGAGCGTTTCGCGTCCGCTCAAGCCCGCGTCAATCAGGAGGCGGACGCGCTCCGTGGCCAGGAACGTCGCATTGCCGGAACTGCCGCTCCCCAGGACCGCCACTCGGAGGCTAATGATTCACCTCGGAACAACAGGAGTCAGGAGTCAGAAGCCAGTAGCCAGAATAAAACCGCAACGTCTCTTTGCCGGGACAGCGATACACGAACAAAAATCGCGCCATCTAGCACACGAGCGTTTTGCGGTTGATCTTCAGGCCGTCGAGACGCCCCAGGACGGTCAGCGAGATGCGCTCGGTTCGGAAGAATTCGCGCGTAATGGCCGCAATGTCTTCCGCTGTCACGGTGTCAATGCGGCTCGTCAATTCGTCGAGCGAGAAGAAACGGCCAAAGTACATCTGCTGGCGGGCGAGGTTCGCCATGCGGTTCGAGGTGGACTCGAGGCCCAGCATCAGGCTGCCCTTCAACTGGTCCTTGGCGCGCTGCAACTCGTCGGGCCGGACGCCGTTTTCTTTGAGGTCCCGGAACTCCTCGATGACGCTCGCCACCACCCGCCCGGCCGATTCCGGCGACGTTCCCGCGTACACCAGCAGGCAGCCGGTGTCGCGGTACGGAGTCAGGTCGGAAAAGACCGAATACGCTAGGCCTTGTTTTTCGCGGATGTTCTGAAAGAGGCGCGAGCTCATGCCGCCGCCGAGCAGCGTGTTCAGAATATAGGAAGCATACCGCCGCTCGTGCACCAGCGGATAAGCCGGAACGCCGAGGCAGAGATGGACCTGTCCCAGAGCCGGCTTGTTCTTCAGCGTAATGTGGGGCCGGATCACCGGAACCGGGTCGGCTAAGCGGCTGGCTCGCGGGGGCAAATTGTGAAATCGCCGCGCGACCAGATCGAGGACCTCGGAATGGCGCAGATGTCCCGCCGCGGAGACGACGATGTTGTTCGGGCGGTAGAAACGGCCAAACTGCTCCAGGATCGCCTCGCGGCTGAGCGTCTGCACGGTCTGCCGGGTCCCCAGGATCGGCTTGCCGAGCGCATGGCCGCGCCAGAAGCCGCGCATGAACGTTTCGTGCAGCAGATACTCGGGATTGTCCTCTTCCGCTTTGATCTCCTCCAGAACCACTTTGCGCTCCCGCGCGACATCCTCCGACTGAAACAGAGGATTGAGCACCAGATCGCTCAGCACGTCGAAGGCCTTCGTCAGATGTTCGTCCAAGACCACGGTGCTGAAACTGACGGTTTCCTTCGCCGTGAAGGCGTCGAGATGGCCGCCGACGGAATCCATGGAGCGGGCAATCTGTTCCGCCGTGCGATTGCGAGTTCCTTTGAACACCATGTGCTCGATAAAGTGGGATATCCCCCCGCGCTCCGGGTCTTCCTGCCGCGAGCCGGTTCGCAGCCAGATTCCCACGGAAACGGACCGCACATGGGGCATGGATTCGGTGAGCAGAATCAGCCCGTTCGGCAGGACTTCTTTTCGAATGTTGCGCGGAATTTTTTCGGCCATGGATTCGTTCGGACGTGGCGGCTGCCGGGCTTTCCCCAGCCGCAAAGTGACCGTCTCGCGCAGGCGTCGCGCCGCCAAACCGCCGCCACCAATCTCTATTCTTATCCCAAACGCCGGTTTTTGCAATTCGAAAGCGGGTGGAACCGGCTGATATTCCTCCGGGGGCACGAGCAAAAGCGCTGCCCGCCTGCCGGCTTTGCTACAATGGGAAGCGGAACTCTATGCAAAAAAAGGAACTAATCGGGCTGGCTGGGCGGGAAATGGAGCGGCTGTTGGTAGCTCTGGGCGAGCCTCCTTATCGGGGAAAGCAGCTCTACCAAGCCCTCTATCGGCAGCGGCTAGGGGATTTCCGCGACATCACGCCGTTTCCCGCCCCGTTGCGCGCCGCGCTTGACCGGGAATTCCAGATTACTCTCCCGGAGGTCCGGAAGAAGTTCAAAAGCCGGGATGGAACACGGCGGTATATACTGGGCCTCCACGACGGAGCCGAGATCGAAGCCGTTCGGATGCCGGAACCGGGGCGGAACACCATTTGCGTTTCGACGCAGGTGGGCTGCCCGGTGGACTGCAAATTCTGCCTTACGGGCGTGATGGGTTTCACGCGGAACCTGTCCGCCGGTGAGATCGTCGGGCAGGCGCTTCGCGTGATGGAGGAGGCGCCAGCGGCGGACGGCACTCGCTGGAACCTGGTCTTTATGGGCATGGGGGAGCCGCTTTTGAATTTCGCCGCAGTCCTCGAGGCGGTTCGCCTCCTGGCCGACCCCGCAGGAATGGGCATCCCGTGGATGCGGCTCACGCTTTCGACCGCCGGGGTCGTTCCCGGCATCGAGCGGCTGGGTCGCGAGGCCGTGCGCCCGAAGCTGGCGGTTTCCTTGAACGCCGCCACCGACGAGTTGCGCAGCCGCATCATGCCGATCAACCGCAAATGGCCTCTGTCTGAGCTGCTCCGCGTATGCCGCGAGTTCCCCTTGCGCCCGCGTGAGAAACTGACGTTCGAGTACGTCCTGCTGGAAGGCGTCAATGACAGTTTGGAAGATGCCCGGCGGCTCGTGAAACTCATTCACGGAATCCGCGCCAAAGTGAACCTGATCGGCCTCAACCCCGGCCCCGACCTGCCCTTCCGCACGCCCTCCGACGAGACGGTCGTGCGCTTTCAGCAGACGCTGATTCAGAAAGGCGTTCCGGCCTTCCTCCGCAAGCCGCGAGGGCGGGAGATCTTCGCCGCCTGCGGACAGTTGAAGCTCATGGAAGCCGAGGCGACTCCCGCGCAGCCCTGAAGCGCGCCCGTGTTACAATGGCGCCTATGAAGGCCACTATCCACAAGATGACCTACGACGAGTACTGCCTGCTGCCGGAAGACCGCAACCAGTACGAGCTGTTCGACGGAGAACTGGTCATGACTCCTTCGCCCTCGCGAGAGCACCAGAAAATTGTTCTGCGTTTTGCGAGATTCCTCGCCGACCATGTGGAGAAGGAATCTTTAGGCGAAGTCTACATCTCGCCCTTGGATGCGATCTTCGATCCGTACACGGTTCTGCAGCCCGATATTCTTTTCGTCAGCAAAGAGCGTCTGGCCGAGGTGGAAAAGGAACGGATCGAAGGAACTCCCGATATCGTCGTGGAGGTTTTGTCTCCTTCGACGTTCCACAAAGACTTGCGCAGGAAAATGACGGTCTATTCCCGATTCCGCGTCCAGGAATATTGGATCGTGGATCCGGAGATGAACACCATCGAGCTCTACTGCCAAGGGAAGGAAGGTCTGGAACTGGCCCGCCGTTTTTCCGCCGAAGAGACCTTCCAGAGCCGATTGCTTTCCGGGTTCCGGATCGCGGTCAGCAGCATTTTCTAGCTGCCGAGAAACTCGCCCCGCATTTCAAACCGTTTTCCTGATTCCAATCACTCCCATCATTCGACCCGTGCGTCCGCCGTCGCGGCGGTGTGAGAAAAACAGGTTCGGATGGCAGCTTGTGCACAGGGCGTCGGAAGCGATCTGCTTTTCCGGGACGCCGGCGTCTTGCAGTTGCCGGACGTTGGCCAGCGTGAGATCGAGGTGGAGTTCCTTCTTGGTCCGGGGGCCGAAGTTGGACCGCAACGGCAGGATCATGATGAAACGCTTGGTTTCGAGAGGACTCAACGGGCGGGAGCGGGTAACGAAAAGGCTCGCGGCGTAAGCGAACTGGCTGGAGAATTCGTCGAAGACTTCAGCGCCGACCGCATAGCAGCAGGACCGAATTCCCGGACCGATCGCCACCCAGACCTCCGACGGCTGTGTGCCGAACAGCAGCCGCATTCGCCCGACGGCCTTTTGAGCCAGGCGCCGCACCGTGCCTCGCCATCCGCAATGCAGAGCCGCCACCACGCGCCGCTTGGTATCCACGAGCAAGATCGGCAAGCAATCGGCCGCCAGCACCCCGAGCAGCAGGCTGGGGCGGCAGGTAATCAATCCGTCGCCTGCGGGCGGGGGGGCGGGGAAGGCTCCGCCTCCGAGCACGCGGATCAAGTCCGAGTGGATCTGACGTTGGAGGACCAGCTTCATGCCCTCGGCTGGAAGTTGGGTCAGCAAGCGGCTGCGGTTTTGCAGAACCTTTTTCGGAATGTCCCACGCCGATTGCCCCAGATTCAGGTCCGTGCCGGGAGCGGCGGAGCCTTGCCCATCAAAGCAACTGACGCCTCCGAGCCGCGTGCTGAACCCATGAACCAACCAGGGGAATTGCGCCAGCGACGGCGCCCGGAGAATCATCCCGTCCGGTTTGCTCTTTGCGGCTTGCCTTCGCATTTCCATGCTATACATGCGCTCCACTTTCGGTCAAAATGGCATCGGCATGATCGTGGGAATGGGCGTGGACATGGCCGAGACAGCTCGCATCCAGGAGGCGATGGATCGCCACGGAGACCGTTTCCTCCAGCGGGTCTTTACTCCGCTGGAGATTGCGTACTGTCGCCGGCATCGCAACTGCTCCGAGCGCTTCGCGGCGCGTTTCGCGGCAAAAGAAGCTGCCATGAAAGCCCTCGGGACGGGATGGCGGCGGGGAGTCTCCTGGCAGGATTTTGAAATCTCAAACCTGCCGAGCGGGAAACCGTGTCTGCGCCTTTCGGGCAGGGCGCTGGAGATGTATCGCAGCCTGGGCGGCTCCCGAATCCTCGTCTCGCTCACCCATACCGGCTCCTACGCGCAGGCGCAAGTCGTCATCGAGAGCGACTCCATCGAAAGCGATTCGGCGCGCAGCGGTTGAGGCAGCCCGCTTCCCGTTGCCTCTCCCCACAAGATTCCATCGGCAAGAGAAACGATCCGCGCTGCAACCATCTGATTGGCGGGCAAGGGAGCGCCCGTCAGGATGACTTTCAGGTAATTGCCGGTCAGTGCGTTGGTTACGCGTTCGGATGTCTCATCCAGGGTCAGGACGCGCAAGGTCCGTCCGACCTGCTGCTCCTGGAAGCGGCGGTTCTTCTCAGCCGCCAGTGCCCGCAAGACGCGGCCTCGCTCTCGCACGGCCGCTCCGGGGACCTGATCGGGCATCGCGTCGGCGGTGGTTCCCGGACGCCGCGAAAAAGGGAAGACGTGCAGATAGGTGAACGGAAGCGATTCAATGAGCCTCCGGGTCCGTTCGAAGTCTTCCTCGGTCTCGCCCGGAAACCCGACCATCACGTCGGCCCCAAACGCCGCATTCGGCATTCTGCGATGCGCGACGAGGATGCGGTCGCGGTAATGGCGCGCCTGATACTTGCGATGCATCCGCCGGAGGATGCGGTCCGAGCCGCTTTGCAACGGCGCGTGAACGTGCTGCGCGATGCGGGGTGAGAGCGCCATCAGGTCGAGCAACTCGTCGGTGAAGTCCATCGGCTCGACCGAGCTCAGGCGCAGGCGCTCGACCGGCGTTTCGTCGAGAATCCTGCGCACCAGCCGCGGCAAACGGATTCGATCGGGCAAGTCGCGCCCATAGCGGCCCAGGTTGATTCCGGAGAGCACCACCTCGCGGTAGCCCGCGGCGCAGAGCGCCTGGATCTGCCGCAAAACTTCGGGAACCGGAAGGCTGCGGCTGCTCCCGCGCACGGAAGGGATGATGCAAAACGAGCAGCGGTTGTTGCAGCCGTCCTGGATTTTGAGGGTCGGCCGGGTGCGGTCTCCCGAGTTCTCGCCCACCACCGGCGCGGCGAGGAATTCCCGCTGCGCGAACACATCTCCAACAAGAATTTCCGGTTTGTCGTCCGGCCATGCTGAACGCGGAACGGGCGCGGACAGCGTATGAAAGTCGAAATCGCACTCCGGCCGGGCAGAAGCCAAAAGCCGATCCGCCGGTACCCACTGGCTGGGGGCCGGCGTCGGGGCGTGTTCGGAAAGAAGGCGACCGATCTCGTGTTGGCGCGTATTTCCGACGATCCACCGGACGCCCGGCAACGCGGCGAGTTCGTTCGGGCGGCGCTGCGCGTAGCAGCCGGTGACCAGAATCCGCGCGTGTTGGTTCTGCCGGTGGATTCGGCGGATGGTTTGCCGCAACTCGGAATCGGCGGCGGCCGTGACGGTGCAGCTATTCAGGACGACCACGTCGGCCTGCTGAGGGTCCTCGACCGGCTGAAAGCCGCGCTGGACGAGTTCCTGCGCGACGGCGGTCGAATCGGCCTGATTGGCGCGGCACCCGAAATGGATCGCTAGAAATCGCGGCATCACTTCATCCTATTGCCATTCTACAGGCGCATCCGGCCGCTTGGGCAAGGGGAAAAGGGCGCGGGCTTTCGACACTTCCCTTCCTGGTTCCTGAAGACACACCACGCTCTCAACACCCTTCAGCACCATGGAAGACGCCTTCAGGTCGGTGCGCAGAAACTGCTCGCACGATGGAATATCCTTATTCGGGATCGCGCCGCATCTTCTTGCGGCTCCGCTTGCGGGCCAGAGCCTGCTTCACCCGGCGCTTTTCTCCCGGCTTCAGATAGTAGGAGTGTTTCTTAACTTCTTTGATGATGTCTTCCTGCTGGACCTTGCGTTTGAAACGGCGCAGAGCGTTTTCCAGCGACTCGCCTTCCTGGAGTCGTACTTCCGCCAATCCTCACACCCCCTCGCTGTTTGAACTTTTCCGTAAGCTCTAGTTATAATAAACGGTTAAGCGAGAAAGTCAAGCTGCATGTGCAGCGCCCGTGTGATTCGGTATGCAGAACGTCTTATGCGTCTTGCTGGCCGGAGGAGCCGGAGAACGGCTCTATCCTCTGACTCGGGACCGGGCCAAGCCGGCGGTGCCCTTCGGCGGAGTCTATCGCATCGTAGACGTCACGCTCAGCAACTGCGTCAATTCCGGGCTGCGCCGGATTTTCATCCTGACGCAGTACAAGTCCCTTTCGCTCAACCGCCACCTCCGCTTCGGCTGGAACATCTTCACCCCGGAGCTCGGCGAGTTCATCGAGATTGTCCCGCCGATGCAGCGCGTCGGGGAGCATTGGTACCGGGGAACGGCGGACGCGGTCTACCAGAACATCTACAGCATTTTGGCCGAAAACCCCGAGTACGTTCTGATCCTGGCGGCCGATCACATCTACAAGATGAACTACGCCCCAATGCTCGAGCAGCATCTCCGAACCGGCGCCGACGTCACCGTGGGAACGATCCGGCAGCCGCTTTCGGAGGCTCCCCGGCTGGGTGTCGTCACGGTGGACTCGGAGGAGCGCATTACGGGCTTCCTGGAGAAGCCCAAAGCGGACCTCCTCCCCGCACTGTCGGGCGATGGCTTCATCCGCGCTTCGATGGGAATCTATCTCTTCACCGCGTCCGCCCTGATTGATATTTTGCGGGAAGACGCCCTCAGCGCCGGGTCCCGGCACGATTTTGGAAGAGATGTCCTCCCCGCCATTTTCAACTCCTACCATGTGTGCTCCTACAACTTCATTGACGAGAACCGCAAAGAAGCGCAATATTGGCGCGACGTGGGAACGATTGACGCCTACTACGAAGCCAATATGGACCTGGTATCGGTGACGCCGATCTTCAATCTGTACGACCACGCCTGGCCGATCCGCACGTTGCAGGAACAGAACCCGCCCGCCAAGTTCGTGTTCGCGCACGCGGACGGCCGCATGGGAGTGGCGCTCGATTCGGTGGTTTCGCATGGCTGCATCATCAGCGGCGGCCGTGTCGTGCAAAGCGTTCTCTCGCCCGGCGTGCGCGTCAACAGCTACGCCGAAGTGGACCGCTCCATCCTGTT
>CAYWWM010000039.1:0-11507 GCA_964461735.1 uncultured Solibacteraceae bacterium
CTCAGCGTGCGGCGCCGCGACCGCCGCGCTTTGTCCTCGCCGCATTCCGGGCAGACCCGGCGATGCCGGCTTCGCTTGGGAAGCGGCATCTTCTTCTCTGCCGGTGGATTTTCCGTGCGCGTCCCCGCCATCAAAACAGCACTCCTTCCGGGAGCCAGATGATGTCCAGCATCCGGTTGCGCAACCCGCCGCGCCTTCCGCCGAGGCCAACCACCGTCGCCACGCGGGACTGAGGAATGCCGCGCTCGAGAAAATAGCGCAAGACCGCTCCCGCGCGCGCCGCCGCCAGCGCCTGCGGCTGGCGCTCGTCCGGGTCGGCGTAAGCTTCCACGGAGATCCGGCTGTCCGGCTCGGCCCGCAATCGCTCCAAAACGGCCTCGAGCTGAGACAGCCCCGCCGCTCCGAGCATGTCCCGATTGCGGTCGAAGACGATCTGGGCGATGTTTTCCGGCTCGGGAGGGGGCGGAGGAGGAGCGGGCGGCTGCGGCACCACCAGCGGTTCCACCGTCACCGTCAGCACGCAGTCCGACGCCCCGCCCAGGCCGTCCTCGACGCGCCCCGTCACCGTGTAGGCGCCGGCCGCGAGGTCCGTCGTGTCCAGCTCGACCTCTGTCCCCTCTCCCTTGATTTCGCCGCCATTGGTGAACCATAAGTAGCGCAGCGGTTGGCCCAGCAGGTCGGTAGCTTCGGCCCGCAGCCGCACGGGCGATCCCGACTCCACCCGCTCCGGCTCCGGCCGGCACGACATGGTCAGGGCGTTGGTCGGATGCCAAACGACGCGATAGCTCGCCGTACAACTGGCCGAGACCCGCTGGGCGTCTTGCGCGACGGCCATGATGCTGTAGACGCCCGCATTGATCTGGCTCGCGTCCACTTCGACCTCGGCGCCCGTCCCGGAAAGGACTCCGCCGTTGCCCGACCAGACGATCGAGATTGGGTGCTTGTGGGAATCGGACACTTCGACTCGGGCCCGCAGCCGCTGCGTCGAACCCTGCTCGATTTCCGAGGGCTGCAAGTTGCACTGCGCCGTCAGCTCATGGGGCGGCTTCTTCTTCCAGGGCCAGTCGATAGCTCCGGCGGCGTTCGATGCGGCCGGAAACCACAGCGCCAGCGCCGCCAGCGCCACCGCTGTGCGCTTAGTCTCGCGACTCACGATCACCACTCCCATTCACAGGTCTCGCAAGCTGACACCTAACACCTAGCACCTAACACCTTTCCCTACCGCGCCGCCGCGACTTCGGTCACGGCATGGTAGAGAAACTCCACGAACTTTCCCAACCCCTCGACCGAGAGCCGCTCGTCGTTGCCATGCATGCGGCTGCCGTCTTCCTCCGTGACCACCGGCCCGACCCCGTAGGCGGGCACTCCCTTGGCGCGCAGCGACGCCGAGTCCGTCGCGCCGGTCAGCATGACCGGGAGCGTCACCACTCCGGGGAAGACTGCCTGCTGTGCTTTTTCTAGCGCCCGGAACATGTCCGAATCGAGCGGCGACGGCGGCGTAGCGGGCCAGAACGATTGCGCCAGGCTCAGCTCGACCGCCGGATCGCCAATCACTCCGCGCAGTTCCATCATCAGGGCTTCCAGGTTTTCGTCCGGGAGCGCACGCACGTCGAGCGTGGCCGTGGCTTCCGTCGGGATCACGTTGAACCGAAACCCGCCCTCGATGATGTTCGGAGAAATGGAGGTCCGCAGCATGGAGTTGTAGTAGACGTTGGTCCGCCGCAGCGTCTCTTCCACCATCTTGCCGACCACCGGGTCCTCGAGATGGGAGTACAGGAACGCCTCTTCCGGCGCGCTGATCCGCGCCAGCCGCTCGAAAAACGTGCGCGTGGTTTCGTTGAGGCGCAGGCGGGGTTGGTAATTGCCCAGCTTGGCGACCGCCGCGGCCAGATGCACGATGGCGTTGTCGAGGCGCGGCATCGAGCCGTGTCCGGAGGTTCCCCGCGCGGTCAGCTTCATGGTCCGCACCAGCTTCTCGCTCGTGGACACGCCGACGTACTGCACTCTTCCGTTGCGCTCGAGGATTTCCGCGCCTTCGTTCAGCGCGAACTCGCTTTCGATTTTCGGCCAGTGCTTCTCGATCAGAAAATCAATCCCCACGCCGCCGCCGCCCTCTTCCCCGGCTTCCGCCAGAAAGATGACGTCGCGGTCGAGCGGGAGTTTCCGGCGATGGATCATCAGGAACACTTGCAGCATGGCTGCAATGCCGCCCTTGTCGTCGAGCGCGCCGCGGCCGTAAACGTAGCCGTCGCGGATCAGTCCCGTGAAGGCGTCCACGGTCCACTGCTCCTTCTGTACGCCGACCGTGTCCAGGTGACCCATCAGAAGCAACGGCTTCTTGCGCCCGTTGCCCCGAATGCGGGCAATCAGGTTTCCCCGCGTCGGCTCCGCCGCGATGATCTCGGCGGCGATGCCTTCTTTGTCCAGGAGATTTCTCAGATGTTCCGCCAGCCGGGTCTCGTTGCCGGGCGGATTGCTGGTGTCAATGCGGATCATGGCCTGCAGATTCCGCACCGCTTCGTCCTGGGCCGCGCGGAAGTCGGGGGTTGTTTGACCCAGGAGAGAAGTCGAAAGCAGAAGCACGGCGATGGCCGCGACGCCAATCGAAAATCCCTTTGTGCACGCGGTTTCTCTTGGGTGATCCATCACGGCTTCTCCATCACGGCTTCTCCAGAAGATTGATTGTTCCGTTCCTGAACACGAATTTCTCTGTGGCCTCTGTGCCTCTGTGGCTTCTGCTACTGCGCGGCCGCCACCTCGACCACGGCGCGGTAGAGGAACTCGACGTACTGTCCCAGCCCCTCGACGGAGACGCGCTCGTCGTTGCCGTGGGAGCCTTCCGCGTCCTCGCTGGTCCCAGGGGCCCCCACGCCGTACGCCTGCACGCCCTTTGCCAGCAGTTGTGCCGAGTCGTTCGATCCTGTACCCATCTCGGGAATCGTGACGGCGCCGGGGAACACGGTCGCCTGCGCCTTTTCAAGAGCCCGGAACATCTCGGAATTGAGCGGAGCGACGGGGGGAACCGGGCGGTAGCGCGGCAGCGCGATGACCTCCACCGCCGGATCGTTAATCACGCGGCGCATCTCCGCGAAGAACCGATCCAGGTTTTCGTCCGGCAGCGCGCGGATGTCGAGCGTCGCCTCGGCCTCCGCGGGAATCACGTTGTTGCGAAAGCCTCCCTGGATGATGGTCGGCGTGATCGAGGTCCGCAGCATCGAGTTGTAGGTCACAAAAGCGCGGTTGCCGCTGCGGCGCAAGGTTTCCTCGACCAGTTTTCCGACGCCGGGGTCTTCGAGGTGCGTGTAGAGAAACGCCTCTTGCGGCGGGCTGATCGTCGCGAGGCGCTGGAAGAAGGCCCGCGTCGTTTCGTTGAGGCGCATGGGAGGCTGGTACTCGGTCAGCTTCGCGACCGCCGCCGCCAGACGCCCGATGGCGTTGTCCATGCGCGGCACCGAGCCGTGCCCCGACACGCCCCGCGCTAAGAGGCGCGCGCGCGCCAGCGCCTTCTGCGCCGTTCCCACCGCCACATACTGGACTTTGCCGCCGCTCAGGTGGATCGAGCCGCCTTCGTTCAGCGCAAACTCGCTCTCGATTTTCGGCCAATGGCGCTCGACCACGTAATCCATGCCGACGCTCGGATTCCCCTCCTCGCCGGCCACCGTCAGAAAAATAATGTCGCGGTCGAGCGCCAGCTTCTGCCGATGGATCAGCAGCAAGACCTCGAGCATCGCCGCGAGGTCGTCTTTGTCGTCGCGCGCGCCGCGGCCGTAGACGTAGCCGTCCTTGATCCCTCCCTCGAAGGGGTCCACGGTCCACTTGCCTTGCTCGACTCCTACCACGTCCATATGGCCCGTGAGGAGCACCGGCTTCTGGCGGCCGTTGCCCTTAATGCGGGCAATCAGGTTGCCCCGCGCCGGCTCGCGCGCCACGATCTCCGAAGCGATCCCCTCGCGGTCGAGAACCGCTTTCAGATGCTCCGCCAGCCGCGTTTCGTTCCCCGGCGGGTTGCTGGTGTTAATGCGGATGAGTGCCTGGAGAGTGCGCACGGCTTCGTCGCGCGCCTGCCGAAAGTCCGGCCCCGTTTGCCCGGCCGCCGGCCACGGACAGACCGCCAGCGCCAGCGCCGCAAGCCCCGCCACTACAAATCTATGCCTCCGCATGGTCGCTCCTCTCCACGCCCGCTCCGGTCCAGTGAATCGTTCCCTGCCCTGACAATACCTCAAAATGCGACCGTAGAACAGAGTCTCATTGCGGCGGGGGATTCAACGGGCAGAACTGCTGCGAGGGGAGACCTTTTGCATGAGCGTACGCTGCGCGAACGGGAGATAAGTCATCGCGGCCACCGCGGCCAGGGCCAGTCCGAAGCCGATCTCTCGGACCAGCAGCAGCGGCGCAGCAGCCCACAGCACATCGAGCACAAACAGCGGCGGAAACAGTCTTCGGAACTGCTCCCCCGCGGCGCGGTGGCTCAGACCAACCGTGGAGAGCAAGTAGAGGCGCACGGCGATCCCGCACATAGCGGAAACATAAACCAGCAGCGCCATTTGTGTCGCCGCAGCCGCCAGTCCTCGCCCCAGGACTCCCTCCAGGGCGTCCGACTGATACAGTGCCGCGCAGTACATGGCGAGATAGCCGGTCTGGATCAACAGAAACAACGCCCGGGCCCACGGGCGGGGCAGGATAAACTCCTCCTCCGAGATCGGCTCCGTCTCTGGAGCGGAAGCCGCCGGTTTAGCCATGGCAGCGGGCAAAGCGTCCTCGACCGCCGGCCGCAGCTCCGGGGATCGCCGGGACAGAGCTTCCAGCAGGGCCGACGCGGAAGGAAAACGCCGGGCCGGGTCCTTCTCCAGGCACCGCAGAATCGCATCATTTACGGGCGCGGGAAGCGTTGCATCCAGCTCGCGCGGCGCGCGCGGCGTTTCCCGGATGTGCTGCAGGAGCACAGCCGCCGGGTTTTCTCCGCTGAACGCGGGAGCGCCGGTGAACATCTCATAGAGAATCAACCCCAGGGAATAGAGATCAGCGTGGTGATCCACCGTCTTGCCTTCCGCCTGTTCCGGGGCCATGTAGAGAATCGTGCCGATGAGCCCTCCGCCGCCCAGCGTGCTGGCGTCGAGTGAACGGGCAATGCCGAAATCCATCACCTTCACCCGCCCCGTGCGGTCCACCATCACGTTCTGCGGCTTCAGATCGCGGTGCACAACGCCCTGGGCGTGGGCCTCGCCTAATCCCGCGCAGATTTGGTCGGCAATCTCCATGCCTCGCGGCAGGCTTAGCCTGGGAGAACGGTTCAAGATACTCCGCAGCGTTTCTCCCTCCACAAATTCCATGGAGATATAGGCGAACGTCTCGGCGCGGTGGAATTCGTGGACGCGGCAGACGTTCTTGTGCGTGATCCGGCGAGCCAGACGCAGCTCGTTCTTGAACCGCTCCATAGCGACGGCGTCGCCGGCGATCTCCGGGTGGATCACCTTGAGCGCAACGACTTCGCCTGTTTCCCGATCCAGGGCTTCATACACCACTCCCATTCCACCCCGGCCCAATTGCCGCCGAACCTCATACCGCGCGGTCACCTGTGCGGGGAGCGCCGATGAAGCTGCGCCCGACGGCACGGCTACAGGTTCCGGAGAAGGAGTGGACACTGGAGCCTGCCGCATGGCCAGAAGCTCCTCCGGAGAGGGCCCGGGACTAACCAACTCGCCCCGCGCGACGGCAGCGGTCAACTCCTTCTGCAGCGCCGCGTAGGCGGCTGTGTCGGCCCACAGAACCTCGAAAACATCTTCCCTCTCTGCTTTGCCGGCGAAGGTGATCTGGGCCACCCACCGGGAGGATAAATCCTCGCGCGACTCGATCGCGCTTCGCACGGCGTGAGAGATGAGAATCTGGGCTGGGGCTGCGTGCTTGGTGAGGCGGGCCGCCACGTTGACCACGTCGCCGTATACGTCGTTTCCATGCCGAAAGCCGAGGCCGGAGTTGACCCCGATGCGGAGCTGCATTTGGTCCCGGCTCGGCAGGCTCTGGTTGAGCTGCGCCAGCCGGCGCTGGAGTTCAACGGCGCCGCGCACGGCCGGCTCCGACTCCGCGAACACAACCATGACGGAGTCTCCAATGGTCTTGATGACCCGCCCTCCAAACAGCGCGAAGGTGCTCTCAGCCAGGGCGCTGTGTTGCCGGATCATCGCCAGACCGGACGTGTCTCCATAGCGGTCGAAATACGAAGTGGAGCCGACCACGTCGGTAAACAGAACCGTAAACGGACTTTTCTGTCGGCGGAGCTGTTCATCAATCGCAGCACGCGCTTTCAGGAGCCGTTCCACGTTGGTTTCGCTGCCGTCCATGAAGACAGACCCCGAAAGCCCAAGCTCAAGAAACGGTCCTGCGCGGTCCCCCTCAGAAGCCGGGCGGGTGGGAATGCGGGTAGGGCGGATGCTCGCCGGGGATAGCCTGCCCCACGCGGCTTAACACGTCCTGATAGATCACCAGATCGCCGCGAGCTTCGAGCGTGCTGCGCAAGTTGTCCTGAAAGATGGCGAAGGCTTGATCTTTCTTGTCGTCCAGAATCCGTTGCTCGAGCGTTGGTTGCAGCCCCGCGAAATCCTCTTCCTTGGGGGCCTGCCGGGATGCGATCTGCAGCACGATATGGCCGCTGGGGGTTGGGAACGGGCCGGCCACGTCTCCGGCCGCTTTGGTGAACAAGGCCGGGTCAAACTCGGTGAGATTGCCGACCGACGGGACGGGCGTGGCCCGCGTAACGGGGTCGCTGGTTTTCACCGCCAGCCCCAGGGCCTGCGCGGCCCGCTTCAGGTCTTTACGCTCCTGCTTTCCCAGCGCCTCGGCCAGTTGGGTCGCTTTCGCGGAGGCTCGCTCGCGGGCCTGCTCTTCCACGTACTCGCTGCGGACGCGGTCCTTCACCTCCTCGAAGGTCCCCGGATGCGCCGGCAGCACTTCGGTCACCAGAGGAACGACTGTGCCGGTTTGAATCGGAATCGGCCGCCCGACCACGTCCTTCTCCAAGCTGAAGATTTCCTGGCCTAGCTGCCCAGATCCTCCAACTCCCGGGATGGGGTCCTGCAACGTCAGCGGCCCGAAGTTTTCGGCCCGCCCGCCCACGCGCGCTGCGATGGCTTGCGCGTCATTGGGGGCATTGCGCAGAGCTGCCGCCGCTTCTTCCGCCTTCTGGGGGATGATGGCCTGCACGCGCTCCCGCCGCAAAGCCAGCTCGATTTCCGCTCTACCCTCTTCCAAGGGGCGGAGGCGCGCCTGCTCGTGCGCGGCCACCTTCAGAATATGAATTCCGAAGGAGGTTTCCACCAGCCCGCTCAGACTCCCCGGCGCCAGGCTGAAGGCCGCGGTTTCGAATTCGGGCACGGTCTGCCCCCGCACGATCCATCCCAGGTCTCCTCCCTTGGCGGCGGAACCCGGATCCTCAGAGTTCTCCCTGGCTACGGCGGCAAAATCGGCGCCGCCCTTGAGCCGGGTCAGCAGGTCTTCGGCTTTCTTCTTGATTTCGGCGGTTCGCGCCGGATCTGCCCGCAACAGAATGTGGCTCGCTTGGACGCGCTCCTCCACCCGGAAATCATTCTGATTGGTTTGATAATACCTTTGTACGTCCGCCTCCGGGATGGCAATGCCCAGCCCGATCAGGATCTCGTTGAACGCGATGAAACGCCCGGCGCGCTTTTCCGGAACCTGATACCGGGCTTGATTCGTTTGAAAGTACGTCTGGAGCGCCTCATCGGTGGGCCGAATCTCGGCTCGCAGGGCCGAGGTTTCCACCATCGCGTAGTCCACCACCAGCTTCTCGCTGGATTCCACAAAGGCCTTGCGGACCTCCTCCGGGTAGACCGCGACGGAATCGGTGACCAGGTTGCGCAGCTTCTCCTGGAGGATGCCGTTCCGGAAGCGCCGCTCGAACTCGGCGGCCGTCATCTGGAAGCGCGCATAGACAATATCTTCGTAGGCTTCCCGTCCGACGAACTTACCATCGGGAAACAAATCCGGCACCCGCCGCAGCCGCTCCACCACCTCCGCCTCCGAGACTCGCAATCCGAGCCGCTCAGCCGCCCGCAGGGTGGCCCGTTCGAGCAGCATGTCTTCGAGGATCCGCGTCCGGTAGAATTCCATCATTTCCGCCGGAATCCGGTTCTGCTGGCCGAACTGGAGCATCGTCTGCTGCAGCTCGAACGCCTGGATCTCCTCCCCCTCGACCTCCGCCACCACACCGCTGATCGTGGGATCCGTGCCGAACCCCGTGAATCCGGGAATCAGATAGACGACCATCCCCACCACCGTCAAGACCAGAATGAACACGAACACAACCTTCTTCAATCTTTCCCGTTTCTGAAACGCCTTTAACATCGCTGATCCTTCCATTCTGACCGGTGCGGACGGTCAAGGTTACCTGGCTGTCTGAGCTAAGAACCCGCCTCGGTCGCGAGTCGCGCTCTTGTTATTATAATCGCTTCCGGCCTTCCGCGGCAGCGCATTTCAGATAGCTGGCCTGCGCCCCAACCCCTGCCGGGCCAACCACCCCGTCGTCCCCAGCATCCCCAGCCACCCCGCAACTCGCACCACGCGCGCGATGGCGAGGTCGTACTGGAGCAGCCCCCATCCGGAGAAAATCAGGAACCAATCGTGCCCCTCCACAGCTTCCGGATCGCCGACCGTCACCAGCGGCAGCACCTGCGCTCGCGCGTCCGCCATGTACACAGAGATATAGAGCAAATTCTCAAAGAGAAAGAAGGCCGCAAAGGCCGCCCCGGTGGTTTGTCGGTGATAGGCAAAATGCACCAGCAACGCCAGCGGGACCAGCAGCTCCAGGAGCGTTCCGCCCCAAAGTCCCGGCGTCCGTCCGAGCCACCCGAACAGAAGATGCCCGGCCTCGTGCACGATCAGGTTCGCTGTGTCAATGATTAAAAAGTCATCCCCGTCCGTCAGGACATGGAGAAAAAAGAGCCCGTAGAATGCCAACCAGAAAATTGATGCCGGCCTGGAAACCGGCTCCCAATCCTGCTCCCACAAAGCCTTTAACGCCTCCCGCACGCTGATCCCCCCGAACCATCCGCCGCCAGGCCATTGTACCTGCTTTCTCTGCTTCTCATCCCCTGCCGGAACGCCTACCACCAGGCACCTGTGCTATGATCCTCTGCATGTCTGATCCGGACATTGATACGGCGAGCTTGGTGGAAATCCTCCGGGCTCTGAGCGATCAGCTCAAGCTCTTGGCGGATCTGAACCGGAAGCTCGTCGAGGCGCAGCGAGAAAGCTCTGGACTCTTGCGGGAGTTCTCCCTGGCCGTGCACAAAGCCTTTGCCGAGTCGGTGAAAGTGCAAATCGAGATGGGCGAGAACATCTTGAAGTCCAACGCCGCGCTGGCGCAAACCCTCGACGATATTGCGCAAAAACTCGGGGTTCCTTCTTCCACGTTTCCGCCCGTTCCTCCGCCCAGTAAGAAAGGCGGCGGCACCATTCAGTAGAGTCCCGCTTTCTCCTCCCTGCGGATTGGGGAATTCTTCTTGACAACACACCTGGCTTAGCCCAAAAGTTTTTCTTTTGGCCTTGGCTTTCGGTCCCGGCATTCGATGGGTAGAAGATCACCGGCAGCATGCCGGCGGGAGACTGCGGATGACGAAGAACCCGGTGGAGCTCGAGAAGAAGCACCTGCTGCAAACCTACGCCCGTTCCCCGCTCGTGATCGAGCGCGGCAAGGGATGTTGGGTCTGGGACACGAAGGGGAACAAGTACCTCGACTTCGTGGCCGGGCTGGGCGTCAACGCCCTCGGCCACGGCCATCCCCGCATCCTGAAGGCCCTGCGCGAGCAGGCCGCGCACGCGATTCACGTCTCGAATCTTTATTACCATCCCTACCAGGGGGCGCTCGCCGCCGCGCTCGCCAAAGTCACCGGCCTGGACCGCGCGTTCTTTTGCAACAGTGGCACGGAGGCCGTCGAGGGCGCTCTCAAGCTCGCGCGTGCCCGCGCCACCCGCATCAGCAAGGAGAAATTCGAAGTCGTTGCGCTCGACAACTCCTTCCACGGCCGGACCATTGGGGCGCTGTCGGCTACCGGCCAGGCCAAGTACCGCCAGGATTTCGAGCCGCTCGTCCCGGGCTTCCATTTCGTGCGGTTCAACGACATCGCCGACTTGACGGCCCGCGTCAGCGAGCGCACCTGCGCCGTCATCGTCGAGCCGGTGCAGGGCGAGGGAGGCATTTTCGAGCTTTCGCGCGAATTCTTCCACGCTGCCCGCGACCTCACGCGCCGCCACAACGCCCTGCTGATCTGCGACGAGATCCAGTGCGGTCTGGGGCGGACCGGCTGGTATCTGGCTTCGCAGTCCTACGGCGTCCAGCCCGACCTCGTGCTGCTCGCCAAGCCGCTGGCCGGAGGACTCCCGCTCGGCGCTTTCCTGGCCACCGAGGAGGTCGCTGGCTCGCTCGGCGCCGGGATGCACGGCAGCACCTTCGGCGGCGGCCCGCTCGCCTGCCGCGTGGCGCTCGAATTCCTGGCCGTATTGAAAGAGGAGAAAATTCTCGCGAACGTCCGCCGCGTCGGCAGGTATTTTCAGAAGCGGCTGCTCGCGCTGAAGAAGAAGCACGCGCTCATCCGCGAGGCGCGCGGCAAGGGACTGATGCTGGCCATGGATCTCGACCGCCCCAGCCGCCCCTTTGTGCAGCAGGCGCTCGACCGCGGCCTGATCATCAACAGCACGCATGACACCGTGCTGCGGTTCCTCCCCCCGCTCCTCGTCGGGAAGAAGGAAGTGGACCGCGCCTGCGACATCCTGGACGCCATCTTCACCACATCCGGCGCCGCAGCCGCCTGAACCACAACCGGGAGGAAGGAGCTCCATGCCTCCGGCCACTCTGGGAGACACGCCGCCGCAGGGCTTCGGCCGCGCGCTCTGCCGGTTTCCTCTCTGGTTCTACCGTTGCGGTCTCGGCTTTCTGTTCGGCAGCCGTTTCCTGATGCTGACGCATACGGGCCGCCAGAGTGGTCTTCCGCGCCAAGCCGTGCTCGAAGTCGTCCGCCACGACTCCCTCAGCGACAGCTACGTGGTTGCCTCCGGCGGGGGCGAGAAGTCCAACTGGTTCCGCAATATTCTGAAGACCCCGCGCGTCTCAATCGCCGTCGGATTCCGCCGCCTCGAGGCGCAGGCTGTCCGCCTCTCCCCCAAAGGCGCCCAGCATGAATTCAGCGACTACGCCCGCCGCCACCCGCTCGCCTTCCGCCTGCTCGCCTCGCGCATCCTGGGCAACCATACCGGAGACGCCGAAGTAGACTCCCGCCTGCTCGCCCAGTCCATCCCCGTTGTCGTCTTGCAAACCCTCGGCAAGCAGTGAGCCTGTCAACCCGCGGAGCTTTTCACTATTCACTATCCACTAATCACTATCCGCTATGGCCGTTCCATCCTCGCCCCGCACTGCTTACAGACCGAGTTCCCTTGGTCGCCGTAAAACCGCTCGAAGATCGGCGGCAACTGTTTCACGATGTCGGTGATCGGAACAA
>CAYWWM010000040.1:0-11446 GCA_964461735.1 uncultured Solibacteraceae bacterium
CCGACCTGGCGCGCTTCCTCAATCAGCCGGTCGTCAATCGCGAGGTTCGTCGGCATGCGCTCCTCCTTTTTTCGCCACAGGTTTATTGTTACACATTGAAATGTGTAGACACAAGTGTAGCCCTGAGCGCTCGTTGCTACTTTTTCAGCGCCTCCGCCAGCGCCAGCGCGCGCCGGGCGCGCTCGACGATGGGGCGGTCGAGAAGCTGGCCCCCGAAGGCGATGGCGCCTTCTCCGCGCTGTTCCGCTTCTTCGTAGGCGGCCACGACTTTCCGGCAATACTCGGCCTCTTCCGGCGTGGGCGTGAACGCGGCATTCACAGCGTCAATCTGCGACGGGTGAATCAGCGACATACCGGTGAATCCAAGACGGCGGGACTGCAGCGCGAACTGTTTCATCCCTTCGGTATCTTCGAGGCTGGGCCAGACGCCGTCCACGGCCTGAACGTTCGAGGCAGCGGCGGCGGTCACGATGGCGGAGCGCGCGTAGAGCAGGTCGCGAGCCTCGCCTTCCCGCTGGAACGGCAGCCCCAACTCCTTGCCGAAGTCTTCGGCGCCGAACATCAGGCCGATGACTCGCGGGGAGGCGACCGCAAGCTCATAGGCGTTCATCAATCCCCGCGGGCTTTCAATCGCAAGCAGAAGCTTGATGCTGCCGACGGGCAGGGCCATTTGCGACTCGCGCCGGTCCAGAATGTCCGCCACAAGTCGAACCTGTGCGGGAATTTCGATCTTCGGGAGCGCCAGACCTTCGAGCGGGGGACGGACGACTTCCGCCAGGTCCGCGTGCATGCGCTCGTGCCCCACCGCGTTGATCCGCGCGTAGCGCGCGGGCGTGCGGATCAGGTTGGACGAAGCAGCGATCTGTTCCCGCAGCCGGTCGAGCGAGGCCGCGATTTGCCGCCGCGCTGTGTCTTTCTCCGTTGGCGCCACGCCGTCCTCGATGTCGAGCAGCACGGCGTCCAGGGCACCGAGGCCGAGCGATTTGTCAATCATCCGCTGCCGGTGTCCCGGCACGAACATCCACGAGCGCAGATGTCTGGCGTTCATTCTCTCTTCTGACTCCTGACTTCTGACTTCTGCCTCAATACGACTTCGGCATCCCAAGCACGTTCTGGCCGAGAAACGCGAGCACCAGGTTGTTGCTGACGGGGGCGACGGAGAGCAGGCGCGTCTCGCGGAACTTGCGCTCGACGTCGTAATCCCGCGCGAAGCCGTAGCCGCCGAAGGTGTTCAAGCACACGTTGGCGGCTTCCCAGGCTGCTTCCGAAGCAAGGTATTTCGCCATGTTCGCTTCCGCGCCGCACTTTTCGCGGCGGTCGAATTTCGCCGCCGCCTCGAAGCGCATCAAGTCCGCCGCCTCGATGTGCGCGTAGGCTTGCGCAATCGGGAACTGGATGCCCTGGTTCATGCCAATGGGCCGGCCGAAGACCACGCGGTCGCGGGCGTAGGTGGAAGCCCGCTCGGTAAACCATCGTCCGTCCCCGATGCTTTCGGCCGCAATGAGGATGCGCTCCGCGTTCCAGCCGTCAATGATGTAGCGGAAGCCCAGGCCCTCTTCGCCGATCAAGTTCGCTGCCGGAATCTCCACGTCCTCGAAAAATACCGTGTTGGTGTGGTGGTTGATCATCATGTCGAGCGGCTGCACTTCGAGTTTCCCTTTCACGTTCTGCAGGTCCACGATAAACACGGAGAGCCCGCGCGTCTTGTCTTTCAGCTCATCGTACGGCGTGGTGCGCGCGAGCAGCAGCATCAGGTCGGATTGCTTGACGCGCGAGATAAAAATCTTCTGCCCATTGATGACGTAGCGGTCGCCGCTGCGGATGGCCTTGGTCTCAATGCGGGTCGTCTCCGATCCGGCGTTCGGCTCCGTGACGGCGAAGGCCTGGAGCCGCAATTCGCCGCGCGCGATGGCGGGCAGGTAGCGCCGCTTCTGCTCTTCGCTGCCGTGGCGCAGGAGCGTACCCATGGTGTACATCTGGGCGTGGCACGCGCCGGAGTTCCCGCCCGAGCGGTTGATCTCTTCCAGGATGATGCTGGCTTCGGTGACGCCCAAGCCTGCGCCGCTGTACTCTTCCGGGATCAGCGCGGCGAGGTAGCCGCTCTTGGTGAGCGCCTCGACGAAAGCCAGCGGGTACTCCTCTTTCTTGTCCACCTCGCGCCAGTAGGGATCGGGAAAGTCCCGGCAGAGCTCGCGCACGCTCTCGCGGATGGCGCGCCGTTCCTCGCTCGTCGAAACGTCCATCGCTTGTCCTCCCTCAAGAGGCCGTAGTATATAGGAGTGCTGCGCCCAAGGCCAAGCAGCCCCATAGGCCAAAAGCCTGGAAGCTGTTGCATAACTTTTTCGAAGCTACGTAAGGGCACGCCTTTAGGCGTGCCGACAGCGCGCCGGAAAAATTGGGGGCTTTAGCCCCTGAGGTACGTCTTTGGCCCTCCGCGGCTGAAGCCGCGCTCTTTCAGCCACTGTTCGGCACGGTTGAAACCGTGCCCTTACGACGGCTCAGAAGGGGATGCAATGCCTCTATACATATGAAACGAGGAGGAGCTATCATGCCCGTCAAGCCCGGCTGGGAGGGCCGCTACTTCGAGGACTTCGAGGTCGGAGACATCTACCGCTGCCGCCTCGGCCGAACCGTCACCGAGAACGACAACATCTGGTTCACCCTGCTGACCAACAACACCAACCAGATTCACTTCAACAACGAATACGGAAAGCGCACCGAGTTCGGGCGCTGCCTGATCAACAGCGTCCTGACGCTCGCCGTCGTCGCCGGCATGGGCGTGGCCGACGTCAGCGAGAACGGCTTCGCGCTCGGCTGGGATGAGATCAAGCTGCCCCATCCGCTCTTCGCCGGCGATACGCTCTACTCGGAGTCGGAGGTCCTGGACAAACGCGAGTCGAAGTCGAAGCCGCAGTGGGGGATCGTGAAGGTCCGCACGCGCGGCATCCAGCAGGAAGGCAAAGTGGTGATTGACTACGTCCGCAGCGTGATGGTCTGGAAGAAGGCCCACGCGCCGAAACAGAGCCTTTTCCCGGAGCCGCGTCCGACGGCCTCCTAACACGGCCCTCCGACTCTTACGTATGTCATCCCGAGCGGAGCGAGGGATCTGCTCTTCCCAATACTTCTACGAGCAAGTCCCTCGTCGCTGCGCTTCTCGGGATGACATCTCGGGGATAATTTCCTCACGCCCGCCCAGCAGCGGTTGCCGACAGCCGGAAGAGCCGCTCGAAATTCCCGTGGTAGATTCCGTTTCGATCCTCCGCGCTGATGCGCGCTTTCTCAATCGCTGCCGTGCTTTCGCGGATCGAGGCTCGCCCGCCCTCGGCGTCAAACGGCGCGTCCGTGCCGAACAGGATGTGATCGGGGCCGAAGAAGTCGCAGGCGCACTCGATCGAAGCGGCGGTGAAAGTGGAGGTGTCGCCGTAGAACATGCGGAAGTACTCCAGCGCCGGTTTGGTCATGGGCTTGCCGCCGCGCTCATCGGTCAGCAGCGGATCGAACATCCGGTACATGGCTTGGATGCGTCCGGCAAAAAAGGGAACCATGGCGCCCGTGTGGTGGACGACGATGCGCAGGTTGGGGAACTGGTCCAGGATTCCGCTCAGGGCGATGTGAGCCATCGCCGCGGTGCTCTCGTAGGGCCAGCCGAACACCTGCCACACGATAAACCGCGAGGCGTCTTCCGTGAGGTAATCCGGATGTTTGCGAGACCGCGCCGGATGCAGCAGGATCGGCAGATCGTGTTTTGCCATGATCTCGAAGACGAAGCGGAACTCCGGCCGGTCGAGCGCCTGGCCGAGGACGTTCGAAAACAGTTGCAATCCCGCCAGCTTCAAATCCTGGATGCAACGCTCGAGCTCCTTCGCCGCCGCGTCCGGCTTGTTCATGGGCAGCGAGCAGACGGCGCCCGCGAACCGGTCGGGGTATTTCTGCGAGATCTCCGCCAGTTCGTCATTGAGAATTTTCGCCAAATAATCGCTGTCGTCCGGGTCCACGGCCTCGATGGGAGGCGACGCCACGCTCAGCACCTGCTTGTAGCCGGGGAATTCGTCCATCATCCGGAAGCGCGCGTCGAGGTCAATCAAGATCTCGTAGTTGGTGATCGGGGCCTTGCCCCCGCGCACGAATTTCAGGTGCGACGGGCTGTGCTCGACGAAGTGCGTCTTGTCGGCCCGCTTCCAGCGCTCCTCCTCGTACCGCTTCGGCAGGATGTGGCAAAAAACATCAATCCGTTGTTCCATCGCGCGTTCCTCCGCTTCTTCCGCTTAGGGCCTGGCCCGTTTTTTGCTGAACTCGGCAGTCTACCACGAGAAACTGGCATCTTCCAAAGTCCCGCAGGCGCAGAGGCCGGCGAGCAAAATCTCTGCGGAGCGCGCGGCCGATTCCTGCATTCTTCGCCGTGTGCTGGTCAGTCTCTCTCGATTCGATTCTCCGTGTTACAATGGCTCCCTCATTTTCGACCCAGTTTGACCCAGGATCGTTTCGAGTTCTATGAAGCCTTCCACCCGACGCACCCGTTCCCAGGACATTTACGAGCGCGCGCTGAGTCTGATTCCCGGCGGAGTGAATTCTCCCGTGCGCGCCTTCCGAGCCGTCGGGGCGCCGCCGCTGATTATCGCCCGCGGCCGCGGCTCGCAAGTGGCCGACGTAGACGGGCGACACTACATTGACTACATCGGAGCCTGGGGGCCGCTGATCCTAGGCCATGCGCACCCGGACATTGAGCGCGCCGTGGCGCAAGCGCTGGAACGCGGGACCGCCTACGGCCTGACCACCGAGGCCGAGATTCGCATGGCGCAACTCATTAGCGAGGCCGTGCCCTCGATCGAAAAGGTGCGCCTCGTGAATTCCGGCACGGAAGCCACCATGAGCGCCATCCGTCTGGCGCGCGGCTTTACCAAGCGCGACCTCATCGTGAAGTTTATCGGCTGCTATCACGGGCACGTGGATTCGCTGCTGGTCAAGGCCGGTTCCGGCGTGGCGACCTTCTCGCTGCCCGACTCGGCGGGCATTCCCGCGCAGTTCGCCGAGCTGACCCTGGCCGTACCCTTCAATCAGCCCGATGCGCTGGCCCGGGCGTTTGAGCTGCACCGAGGCAAGATTGCCGCCGTGATTCTCGAACCCGTCGTCGGGAACATGGGTTGCGTTCCCCCGGCCGACGGCTTTCTGCAAACGGTTCGCGAACTCACCGAGCGCGACGGCGCGCTGCTGATTTTCGATGAGGTGATGACGGGCTTCCGCCTCGCGTTCGGAGGCGCGCAGGAGCTTTACGGCATTTGTCCCGACCTGACGACCCTTGGCAAGGTCATTGGTGGCGGCCTCCCGATCGCCGCCTACGGCGGCCGCGCTGACGTCATGGATTGCGTCGCTCCCGACGGGCCGGTCTATCAGGCCGGAACGCTCTCCGGCAACTCTCTCGCCGTCGCCGCGGGCATCGCGGTTCTCGAGGAACTGGGACGCCGACCCGGGATGTACAAGGAACTGGGGAACCGCACGCAGCGTCTGGCCGCGGGCCTGCGCAAGGAAGCCTCGCGAGCGCTCGTCGGCGCGTGCGTAAACCGGGTGGGCTCGATGTTCACCCTCTTCTTCACGCCGGGACCGGTCCGCGACTTCGAATCCGCGCTGCAAGCCGACCGAGAGCGCTTTGCCGCCTTTTTTCGGGCGATGCTCGAACGGGGCGTTCTGTTCCCTCCCGCGCAGTTCGAAGCCGCGTTCGTCTCGGCTGCGCACACGGACCGCGATATCGAGGCTACGCTTTCGGCGGCGCGCGAAGCCTTCGCCATGCTCTCGCCCATTCCGGCCGCCAGCACGGCGGCTTCCGTCTAGCCGGTTCCCGGCAGATGGGGCTTCTCTTCTTTTTTGGATGAGTTTGTTTCGGCGGGGTTCAGACCTTGCGCGCGCGCGCCATCTGTTTGACCGATTCGAGCAATTGCTGGCGCTGATCGGGGGAGAGCTGTGGCAGCAGACTTCGCAATTCGCGCAGATAATCGGCGGCGGAATCCCCGGCCGCAGCCAGGGGTGTACCGTCGAGCGCGAAGAAGTCCGAGAGCGTTACGCCCATCGCCCCCGCCAGCCGCTGCAGGGTGGCGAAGGAAGGGACGGTGTGGCCGTTCTCGACGCGCGAAAGATACGACCGCAGAATTCCGGTGCGCTTCTGCATTTCACCCTGCGAGATGCCTTTCGCAAGGCGGATTTTCCGGATCGAGTCGCCCAAATTCATTTCGGTTTCCATAGTTCGAGCCCCTCACTGGTCCCTCACTGTGCCGGTCCGGGCGGCGCAACGGATGGGTCCGCGCCCGGGACGCTTTCTTTCAGCAGCGCTTCAATCTGCCGTTTCAGCGTGTCATAGACGCGGCGAACGTTGCGGTTGGATGAATTCCTGTCGAAGAGCCCCCGGCCCTGGATCAGCCGGATCACGCCCTTGCGATCAATCAGGAAGCTCGCCGATCCCATGTCGGCGTCGGCCTCGGTGAGCCAGTAGCGGTTCACGGTTTCCCAGCGGGCGTCCACTCCGACCGGAAATTCAAATCCGAATGACACCACCAGCCGCCTCACGTACGCGACGTCCGTTTCGCCGGGCATCGGCTGCGGCGCATAAAATCCCACCACGACGAATCCCTGTTGCCGATAGGTCCGGTAGAATTCGTTCAGAGCTGCGGCGCTCGGCGCGCTGTCGGAGAAGAACTGCACCAGCACCACCTTGCCCTGGAGCTGTTCGAGGTCGAGCGGGGGCGAGTTGATCCAGTCGCGGACCCTCCAGGAAGGCGCCACGCGTCCGGCGCGGATCGCGCTCTGGTCGCTGACGAAGTCGTCGTTGTTTCCGAATTGCACCGCCACGGGCGACGCGCTCCCGGCGGCCAGGATCAGGAGGACCAGCGCCAGAGCCCATCGGGCGCGGAGCGAACAACCGGGATTCGGAATTCGCGACTCGCGATTCGGGAACAACCCGAAGCCCGAATCCCGAGTCACCCATCTCGAATCTTCTCGCGCCGCTGTTGGCATTTTTCTTCTTCGGTCCCCTCTCCAAACCATCCAGCAACTTTGCGCGATTCTATCACAACCGCGCGCCTCCTGAGCGATTCCCTCGCAAGTGTGCTATTGTTTGGTTCGGAAAGGGACACGCTACTCCTAGGAAGATGGGAGCGTCTGGTTTCGGTTGCGATGGCGCGGACAACGGATCTCGAATCCGACTTGAAGAAGGCGATTCGCGGCGAGGCGCGGTTTGACGCCTACTCGCGCGTGCTGTATTCGACCGACGCGAGCATCTACCGCATCGAGCCGCTGGGCGTGGTGCTGCCGCGCGACCGCGACGACGTGATGGCCGCGCTCGACGTCGCCCGCCGCCACCGCGTTCCGATCATCCCGCGCGGCGCGGGAACGGGCCTCGCGGGCCAGGCCATCGGGCGGGGACTGATCCTCGATTTTTCGAAGCACATGAACCGCGTGCTCGAGGTGAATCCCGAAGCGCGGCGCGTGCGCGTCCAGCCGGGGGTTGTGCTCGACGAGTTGAACCAGCACCTCAAGCCGCACGGCCTGTTCTTCCCGCCCGACCCGGCGACCGCCACGCGCTGCAACATTGGCGGCATGATCGGGAACAACTCCTGCGGCTCGCATTCGATCGTCTACGGCCGGACTTGCGATTACCTGCGCAGCCTGCGGCTGCTGCTGCGGGACGGGGAGGAATTGCGGACCGAGCCGCTCACGGCGGAAGCGCTCGCCGCCAAGCTCGCCGGGACAAGCCGCGAAAGCGGCATCTACCGCGAAGTCTGCCGCGTCGCCGAAGAGAACCGCGAAGAGATCGGCCGGCGCTATCCGAAAATCCTGCGGCGGAACGGCGGCTATGCGCTCGACTCGCTGGTCAGTCCATCGCCATCGCCTTCGCCCTCGCCGCGCGAGCGCGTCAACCTGAGCCGCTTGATTGCGGGATCGGAGGGCACGCTCGCCGTGGTGACCGAGGCGGAGATTGATCTCGTGCCCCGGCCACGCTTCGTCACGGTTCTGGTGGCGCATTTCCGCGAGCTGATCGAATCCCTCGACGCCACGGTGCTGGTCCTCGAAACGAAACCTTCGGCGGTCGAGTTGCTCGACAAGATGGTGCTCGACCTGACGCGCGGCACACAGGAGTACCGCCGCCGGATGACCTTCGTCGAAGGCGATCCTGAGGCGGTGCTGGTGGTCGAGTACGCGGGCGACGATGCGGCGGAGCTCGCAGCGCGGCTCGATCAGGCCGTCGAAAAACTGCGCCGCGCCGGGCTGGGGTACGCCTACCTGAAGGCGCAGGACGCCGAGACACAGGCGAACATCTGGAAGGTGCGCAAAGCGGGGCAGGGATTGCTGCTCGGAATCGTGGGCGACCACAAGCCGGTCACGTTCGTCGAGGACACGGCGGTCGCGCCGGAAAAACTCCCGGCGTATGTCGCGCGCTTCCGCGAGATCGTCCGCGAGCACAATACGAAGGCCGCGTTCTATGCGCACGCCAGCGTGGGCTGCCTGCACATCCGCCCGCTCATCAACCTCAAGGACAAGGCCGAGGTCGAGAAGATGCGCTCCATCGCCGAAGCCGTCGCCGGACTGGTGCTCGAATTCGGCGGCTCGTTGAGCGGCGAGCACGGCGATGGGCTGCTGCGCAGCCCGTTCCTGCGGCAGATGTACGGGCCGCAGATTTACGAGGCCTTCCGCGAGGTCAAGCGCGCCTTCGATCCCGAAGGACTGCTCAACCCCGGCAAGATCGTGGACTCGCCGTCCATGACGGACAATCTGCGGACGCGCCAGACGCAGGGCAACGGAGAGCGCGCGCTGCCCGCCGGCGGAACGCTTGCCGACGGGCGGACGCGGTTCGATTACAGTCGCCTGGGCGGGTTCGTGCGCTCGGTCGAAATGTGCAGCGGCGTGGGCGCCTGCCGCAAAAGTGTCGAAGGAACGATGTGCCCTTCATACATGGTGACGCGAGAGGAGGAGCACTCGACGCGCGGACGCGCCGTTCTCCTGCAGGCCGCTCTTTCGGGGCGCCTTCCGAGCCAGGAGCTTTCCTCGCCACGCATGTTTCAGGCGCTCGACCTGTGTCTCGAATGCAAAGGCTGCAAGGGCGAGTGCCCGGCCAACGTGGACATGGCGAAGCTCAAGTACGAATTTCTGGCGCACTACTACGAAAGCCATTCCCCGCCGCTGCGCTCGCGGCTGCTCGGCGAGGTGGCGCGCTTCAACGAGGCGCTGGCGCCGTGTGCAGCTCTCGTCAACTGGAGCTACGAGATTCCGCTGCTGCGGCGAGTGATGGAGCGCGTGGTGGGAATTGACCGCCGCCGCCCGCTGCCGCTGCTCGCGCGGGAGCGATTTTCGGAGTGGTTTGCCAAGCGCCAATCCGAGCCGCGCGCGTTAGCAAGTGGGCACAGTGACATGTCAGCCGGAAATGCGGGCCCGCTCCCTCACGGTCGCGGCTCTGATTCGGCCGTCGGCCTTTTCGTGGACACCTTCACCGAATTCCATTACCCGGAAGTGGGCAAGGCGGCCACGGTGGCGCTCGAAGCCTTCGGATACAACGTGGTCCGCTTGCAGACGGTTTGCTGCGGGCGCCCGCTGATCTCGAAGGGCCTGCTCGATCGGGCGATTCAGAACGCGCGAGCGAACCTCGCCATTCTGGGGAAAGCCGTAGACGACGGCCTGCCGATCGTGGGCCTCGAACCGAGCTGCCTGCTCACCTTCCGCGACGAATACCCGGACCTGTTCCCCGGCCCGGAGGCGAGCCGTATCGCCGAGAACAGTTTTCTGCTCGAAGAGTTTCTCGCGCCGGGAAAGCCGCATCCGAACCCGTCGCCACTACGGCCGCTGGCCCGCCGCGCGCTGTTCCACGGCCACTGCCACTTGAAGGCGCTGGTCGGCACCGCGCCGTCGCTAAAGCTGCTGCGTTCGATCCCGGAACTGAAGGTCGAGGAAGTGGACTCGGGCTGCTGCGGCATGGCCGGATCGTTCGGCTTTGAGAAGGAGCACTACGACATTTCGATGGCCCTCGCCGAACGCCGTATCGCGCCCGCCGTCCGCGCGCTTCCGTCCGACGCCCTCGTCATCGCCTCCGGCGTCTCCTGCCGCCAGCAGATCGGACACACCACGGGAAAGAAACCGTTGCACCCGGCGGAAGTAATGGAACAGGCGCTGCCGTCCGCTTCCGATCGATGCTGAAAAACACTCTCGGAGTATAATAGCGTTACGGTGTTGCGAGGATCGCCATGACGATTGAGGAAATGGTGCTCGAAAAGCTGCGGGACCTGCCTCCAGAGAAGCAGAAGGATGTGCTGGCCTTCGTCGAATCTCTGAAGGGAAACGACGCGCCGCGCAAGCCGCTGCGGTCTCTGCGAGGGTTGTGGGCCGATCTTGGAATTGAGATCACGGAGGAAGACATCGCAGAAGCTCGTCGAGAGATGTGGGGCAACTTTCCACGAGACATTATGTGATCCTCCGTCAGGCGCCCGCCCTATCCCTATCACTGGACCGCAATCGTCCCACCACTCCCCGCTCGCTCTCCGGCTCGGTGTGGATGGTGACTTTGTGGATTGCGGGAAACGTTTTCTTGAACAGCGCCTCGAGCTCGACGGTGCGGTCGTGGACGCGCGTGATGGGGAGCGAGCCGTTCATCAGGGCGTGGCAGGAGACGTAAATCTTCTCGTTGATCTCGCGGATCGAGATGTCGTGGCAGTCGAGGATGTCGGGGACTTGCGCGGCGAGGCGTTGCAGCTCGACGGCCATCTGGTCGCGAGCGGGGGCGGCGATGCCGGCGGCTGCGACGTGCGCGCCTTCGTCCTCGATGTGCGTGTTGATGGCGGCGACCTCGGGAATCTGCTCGAAGATGCCGGCTTCGAGCAGGTTAGCTTTTTCGTGGGCCTGGTCGAGCGTGAGCGAGCGCTCGACTTCGAGATGCAGGTCGAGGGTCAACTGCCCGTCCACTTCATGCGCCAGGAGGTCATGCACGGCCAGGTTGTTGCGCCGCGCGATCCACTTGACCTTCTCGAAGAGGTCGCCCTCGCGGGGCGCCTGCGGCTCGGTGTGGATCATGATGTCGGCGTCGGGAAGAACCTCGCCGATGCGCGCGCGCACGGCGTCGAGGACCGCGGGCACGTTGTCGAACGGGATGCCTCGCTCGACGGCGAGATTCAAGTCCACGAAGAATTTGCTTCCGGCGTGGCGGACGCGCACGCGCTCGCAGGCAACCACACCGGGCACCTGCCGGACCTGGTCCAGGATGCGCCCGCGCAGGCCCACGGGAGCGGCGTCGAGCAGCGCGTCAATGGTCTGGCGACCGAGGCGCGCGCTGTGGTAGAGGACGAAGCCCGTCACGGCCAGACCGGCGAGCGGGTCGGCGGCGCGAAGCCGCGGCATACCGAAGGAGTCTCCAACCCAAACGGCTCCCAGGCCGATCAGGACGACCAGGGCGCTCCAGATGTCGAGGCTGTAGTTC
>CAYWWM010000041.1:0-11231 GCA_964461735.1 uncultured Solibacteraceae bacterium
TGCGCTCAGTGTCTCCGTGGCTAATCAACCGTGATAAAGTGGGGAACTGCATTGCGGAGGTTCCGCGAAGGAGGAAACACGGCATGGCGTTCACCGAAAAATTCACTTGGAGCGGCAAAGAGCTGGTGATCCAGCGAGAGAGTTCTCCGGTCCAGGTATCATCCGTCCAGAGCAATCAGGTCAAACTCGAAAAGATCAACGTCAACGACCCGAGCCTGCGTCCCACCAACTACGCCAAGGCCGAGGGCACGCCGCTGCCGATCCTGCAAGCCGACGGCGTGCGCGTGGACCTCTCCAAGCGCACCAAAGAGCCGATGAAATTCTGGCACCGGAACATGGAGTGCGACGAGCTGATTTTCTGCTACAAAGGCAGCATCCATTGGGAGACTGAGCTCGGTAACGTGACGCTCCAATCCGGCGAGCTCTTCGTGATCCCGAAAGGAATCGCGCACCGCTCGCTCCCGCCAGACAACTCGGAGGAGAACATCATCATCGAGCTGAAGATACGCGGGGATGTCTCGAAGCTAATCTAACTCGCTGGACGCACAGCGCCGGAAGCGACGGCGGGTTTATCGTCGTGTGGAACGGCCGGCACAGACAAGGATGTCACGGTCCTAATTGAGGTCTTATTTCTCAACCCGCTCCCAAATCAAAGTGTTCTCAACCACGGGTGGAGTCAGTTCGGCCGCGTCGACTCGTAAAGTCAGTTGATTTGGACCCTGAAAGGCGAACCAGCGCTTTCGCGTGATCCCCACGAGGTTCGGGCTCTTCTCAATTTCAACCCGGTGAAGCACGAAGCCCTCACTGGCATGAACTTCGACGGATGCACAGTATGCCCCCAAGCCCCTGAGTCCAACCACCGCCTCCGATTCTGTCGGCGCTCTCGCTGATTTCCATAGAGGACGATTGGGATCCATCGCCACCCAGCACATGTGACCGGTGTCAGTGTAGATGATGTAGCTAACACTCCGCGGCTCATGTCGCGTACTTCCGTCGGCGAGGCGCTGGGACCAGGATACTAGGCGCCACATGCCGACAAACTGCTTTGCAACGTCGGCCTGGGGAGCGGCTTGCGAGACGGCATCAAGTGAACCGACTCCCAGCAGTAGAACCGTCAATAGAGCCACTCCGAAGCCTTTCATATCCGTCCTCCTACAGTTCCTCTGTGGGGCCATGCCGTCAAAATTAGAATAACTGGTTACCTATGGCGCCCCGTCGCCGACCTTCGAGACCAGGGTGGCCTCGAACTGGGCCATCATCTGATCGCCCTTTTTCTTGATCAGGCCGTGGCCGAATTCGCCGATCTTGCCAAGCAGGTTCAGGTCCGTCTCGACGCTCAGCCGGGTTACGCGCTCCGTGATCGCATCCAGCCGCAGTTGCATTTTCCCTTGCACGAGGCCGCTGATTTTCTGGTCGGCCGCCTGCACCGCGAGAGAACCCACGTAGCGCTCGTTGTCCATAAATTCGACTTTGATCTTCCCGCGCAGTCGGAGCTTCACGATCCCGACTTTCACCTGGATCGAGCCGGTGTAATTCTGCTTGTCCACCTCAATCACTTCCTCGACGCCCGGAAGGCATTCGGCGACGTTGGGAATCACGATCAAGTAGTCCCACAGCTTTTGCCGGGGCACCTGCACCACGCAAGTGTTTTCTAATTTCATGGAATGGACTTTCTTCTTCCCTATTCCTTATTCCCTGCTCTGCCGCGGGGCTTCACTGGCTCGATCCCATAGCGGGCCCAATCCGCGGCCACGCGGTCCAGGTGCTCCTTGGGCGGCACGGCGCGCGCGGGAAACGGATGTTTGCGCGTGGCGTCAATCCCCAGCTTCGAGCTGACCTGCTCGGAGGGCAACACTGGCTTCCCGTCGTTGAGCGGCTGCGAAGGGTCCAGCGTAATCGGGTCCAGGTTGCGAAACACGTACACGTCCTCGGCGGGCTGCATGTGGAAGCTCATGGCCCACTCGACTTGGAAGCTGTCCCGGACGTCCACGTCATCGTCCACCACGATGATGGTTTTCGCAATCCCGATATTGAGCGACCAAACACCCATCATGGCCTTGAGCGGCTGGAACCGATTCTGCTTCTTGAGGGAGATGAGGCAAAGGGCCGTGGCGCCGCTGCTCTCCGTCAGGCAAACGTCGCGCACCGGCAGCGCGAGATTATTCTTCAAGTGGCGCCGGATTTCCATTTCGCGCCCGAAGCTCTTGATGCAGCTCGATTCGCTCGGCGGCATCTGGCTCAGAAACGCCTGATAGATGGGGTTGCGGCGATGCGTGACGCAAGTGACTTCCAACAACGGATGGTTTCCGCCCGCGCCCATGTAACCGCCGTACTCGCCGAACGGTCCCTCCTGCTCGCGTCCCTGAAACGGGACCCTGCCTTCGATCACGATCTCCGCCGTGGCCGGGACTTCAAGGTCCACCGTCAGGCAACGGACCACCTCGACCGGCTCGCCGCGAATGCCTCCCGCCGCCGCGAGCTCATCCGTGCCGTACGGGAACGGGCTGACGGAGGTCAGGCCGATGACCGGATCGGTGCCAAACACGATCGCCGCATCGGTCCCGGAACCGCGCGCTTCATTTTTCTGAATATGCTGGCGCATGTTGCGCTGCGGGTTGATCATGAATCCCCCCTTGCGGGGGCCTTTCACTTGTAAGCGGTAGGTTCCCACGTTCGGGATGCGCGTTTCGGGGTCGCGCGAAATGACGAACGGAGAGGTGTGATACGGGCCCGGGTCCTCGCCCACGGTCCAGACCGGCGTGGGCAGCATTTCGATATTCGCTTCCTCGCCCTTGAGAACGACTTCCTGGCACGGGCCGCTCGGAACCAGGCGCGGCGGCAGCGGATGCTTGCCGCGCTCCCATTTCTCCCACACTCCGGCCTGATCCGTTCCGAGGGCTGTCGCATAAATCTCGCGCGAGCCTCCCAGGATGCCGACCACCAGCGGTATCTTGTGCCCCTTGATGCAATCGAACATCAGCGCGGGACGCCGCTCCTGCGGAATCGTCCGAAAGGCCTGGCGGCATACTGCGCTGATCTCCCAGTCCTTGTCCACCTCTTTCGTGACATGGCAGAGGAGACCCTTGTCTTCCAAAACTTGCAGGTATTCGCGCAAATCCTTGTAGGGCATTGCTTCCCTCTCCGAAGACATCTGATGTGAAAGCTCATCCTACCACGCTTTTCTGCGGGCGCGCCCTTGCCGGATTGCCGCGACACAACCGTTTGATACAAATATAAACGAAACATGCGCATTCGATTGCATCCGCACGCCAAAGACCGCCGAGGTCCAAACGATTTGTGTCAGCGATGAGCTTCACATTGATATTGCACCGGAACGGGACGGTCTACGGAATCGAATTGCTCAATGCGAATGCGCAACTCCAGCGGGGAGAACACGGCTGTGCTTCGGTGATCTCCATATTTCGAAGGTAAGACTAATCCATTGATAGCCATATAGACCGTCCCATGCCCTGAAACGACCCAGAGAAGGGTCCCCATTCGGTAGCGGCAGCTCGGAGGATTGTGTTGTATGATAGTGGCTGTTGGCATCCATACGACATTGGCAGTTGCATGCACTGGGAGGTTTCACAAATGAGAAGGAAGGTGTTACTTGGGCTGTTGGTGATGGCAGGTTTGCTGGGGGTCGGAAGCCGGCTTCTGGCGCACCATTCGGCGGCAGGATTGTTTTCGCGAGATGAAGAAGTAATCCTCAGCGGAACCGTGACGGCCTGGCGCTTTGTCAATCCCCATCCCGCCCTGGTGTTTGACGTGAAGACCGACGCGGGCGCGGTCGAGTCCTGGACGGCCACATTCAATTCTCCCGCCGCGTTGAGAAAAATCGGTTGGAGCCGGAGCACGTTCAAGGCCGGGGATCCGGTCACGGTCTTGGGGAATCCCTTTTTCGGCGGCCAAAAGACCATGTTCCCCTTGGTAGTCACCACCCCCGACGGCAAGAAGTACGTCACCCGCGAACCGAGAGTGCGCAAGGATTTCGCCGAGGGCGCCATCCGGCCGGAAGGCGGCGCCGAACAATGAATGGCTTCGGGCTACCCGGAAAGTGATTGTGTCGTAGGGCGGGTGTCGGGAATCGCGGAAGGAGGGGTTCTGGGATGCGACGGTGTTTAGCGGTTTCGAGTTTCACGATGCTGTTTATGGCCTGGGGCGCTGCGGCGGCAGAGGCGCAGACGGCTCCCCCTGCCAACCGGGACCTGTCCGGAATCTGGGGCGTATCGCAGGCTGCGGCTCCGCCGTGGGCGCGAGGCGAGCGTACGCAATTCGCGACGGAGGTCCCGCTGCAACCGTGGGCCCAGGAACATTGCCGCAAGATCGGGTGCGGACGCGGCGTGAATTCCGCGGGTGTGGCTCGCGGCAACGCCTACATTCAGGGAGAGGACCCTTCGCTGATCCGGTGCGCCCCGAAAGGGTTTCCCCGCATGCTGATCAACGCCGGCCCGATGGAGATCTTCCAGATTCCCAACCGGCTGTTCATGCGCTTCTATTTCGGCAACGAGATGCGCGAAATCTGGACCGACGGGCGAGCGCACCCGGAGGACGTGGACCTCACCTGGAGGGGACACTCGGTGGGCCGCTGGGACGGCGACACGCTGGTCGTGGACACCATCGGCATCCTCGGCGGGGAGCAGGGGAAATTCAAGTGGTTCGATCATGCGGGCAATCCGCACAGCGACGAATTGCACGTCGTGGAGCGCATCCGGCGCACGGACCCCAACACTCTGCAAATTGATTTGCGATTCGAAGACCCGGTCGCGTTTACGGCGCCGTTTAATGGCCGGGTGATCTACTCGCGGAACCCCACGGCCGAGGAGGGCCGCATCGAGCGGATCGCGGAATACATCCAGTGCGAAGACCGCATCTTCGCGGAGAAGGAGACCGACGCGTGGCCGTATGTCACCGGCGAGTATCCCAAACCGCAATTCCCTCCGGCTGGCCCCGGACGCTAATGCGGCGCGGCGGCGTTGAACGCGCCGGCCCAACCGGACAAATTCAGGAGGAACCCGAAATGAAACAGCAGAGAATCGAGAGCAGGACGTTGGCGTTGGTTGTCTGCGCAGGGATGCTGTCCCTGGCGGCGGCGCAAGGCACATCTCTCTTCGGGCAGCGGCCCGCAGCCCGGCCCGAGACCGTTGCACTGAAAACCATCCCGGTGCAGTTCGACAGCGCCTATGGGGCCGCCATCGCTCGTTTCGGCGAGGGCAAGTACGGGGAAGGGCGGCTGCACCAGATGGACGCCACGCTGGTCGAAATCCCGCCCGGCGGCCAGCTTCCTGCCCACCGGCATCTGGCCGAGGAGATGATCTACATTGTTTCGGGCAGGGGGTACACGAATATGTGGACCGGCTCCGGCGCCGACAAGAAGCGCTACGACTGGGCCGCCTCCGACGTGGTGTCGCCTTCGCTGAACGTATGGCATGAGCACGGCAACGCCTCCCCCACAGAGCCTGCCCGCTTCCTTTCGATGACTTCGACGCCGCTGATGAAACGGATCTTCGGAGATTCCAAATTCCTTGCTTCGAGCGATTACGTCTTTGAGCAGCGCTGGCAGAAAGGTATGCAGGAACCGCAGTTTTTGGAGATCGTGAGGCAGCGAAACGGCCGCACGGTGACCGACGGGTCGAGCATGGCCATCGGGCACATGGTCCGGGACATGATCGGCATCAAGATGCCGGCCTCCTGGGGTGACGTGGATTATCCGGAGACGGGGCTCAACGTCGTTCCGCCGGACGACGAGGCCACGGGCACACTGGCGCTAACGGGCATGGCCGGCAATCGGCTGTTCGAATGGCAGAATCGGGAATACATCCGGCCGTATATGACCCACGAAGGCTCGAACCATCATCACGCGTGGGAGGTGGTGTACGTCTGCCCCAAAGGCGAAATGGAAATGACGCTGAAGCGCGTGGGCAGCAATCAGACGCGCAAGGTGCTCTGGAAGGAAGGCGACCTGCTCATCGTGGAAGCCGATGAAGTGCACTACCCCGCGTCGCAGGTGGTCGGCACGCGCTTCCTGCAGTTCAAGGTGTCGGGATACTTCCGGGGAACGGGAATTCCCGGAGGCAGCATGGCCGGGGGCGGTTAGGAGCTCTGAGGAACTAAGATGCTCACCGGGAAACACCTCGGGATGATTCTCCTGTTTGCTATCGCCGCAGTGGCGGCCGCTGCGCAGGCGCAGGAAATAAGCCCGGTCATCCGGCTGGAATCGGCGCTGGACGAGATCGTTTCGCGCGACGCGGTGGTGGAGAAAGTAGCCGGCAATCTCGTCCACGTGGAAGGTCCGGTGTGGGTCCGCAACGGGGGGTACCTGCTATTCAGCGATATTGATGCCAACGTCATCCACAAGTGGAATCCCGCCGACGGCAAGGTTTCCGTCTTTCTCGAAAACAGCGGGTTGGGCAACAGGGACGGCGAGCAAAGCGGCGCGCCCTCGGACGTCGGCTCGAACGGAATTACCGTTGATCCGCAAGGAAGAATCGTCTATTGCGCGCGCGGGGACCGGCAGGTGATGCGGTTGGAAAAGGATGGCCGCCGCACCGTATTGGCAAGCCAGTATGCGGGCAAGCCGCTCAACCGGCCCAATGACCTGGTGTACCGATCAGACGGCTCTCTCTACTTTACCGATCCCACCGACGGATCGCCCGAAGGGAACCAGGTTTTCCTGCTGCAGGACGGAAAGCTTCGGCTGCTCCCGCAGAATCTGCTGCACCCGAACGGGCTCGCCTTTTCGCCGGACGAGAAGCACCTCTACCTTGTGGACTCCCGAGAAACGAAGACCATTTACCGCTTCGAGGTGCATCCGGATGGAAGCATCGCGAATGGTCAGGTCTTCCTCGATATGAGATTTGACAAAGCAACCGGAGGACCGGACGGCATCAAAGTGGATCAGAAGGGGAACGTCTACGCCCCCGGCCCCGGAGGACTCTGGATCATGTCCCCGGCGGGAAAGCACCTGGGGACTGTCTTGATTCCGGAGCGCGCTGCCAACCTCGCCTTCGGCGACTCGGACGGGAAAACCCTCTACCTGACGGCTCAGACCAGCGTGTATCGGATTCGACTCCAGATCCCCGGAATACGGCCCTAGCCGCAGCGCCATAGCGAAGCTTGCGCGCATCTGGGAGAGACTTCAAACAAACCCCGTGGCGAATGCCCGGGAGGAGGAATCAGGATGGCAGCCAGGCTCCAGAGGATGTGCGGCTTATGGATTCTGCCTCTGCTGGCGGTGGCCGGCTGGGCCCAAGCAACCCAACCTACCAATGATCTGCGGCTAGTGGAAGCGGCCCGAAATGGAGACCGGGCGGCCGTGCGTTCGCTGCTCGGCCAGCGAGCCGATGTCAACGCGGCGCAGGCCGACGGCGCGACTGCCCTCGCTTGGGCGGCCCAGCGGGATGATCTTGAAACCGCGGAGCTGCTGCTTCGCGCCGGCGCCAACGTGAATGCGGCGAACGAGTACGGCGCGACTCCTCTCTGGATCGCATCCACCAAGGCGAACGCTGCCATGGTAGAGAAGTTATTGCAGGCCGGGGCGAACCCCAACGCCGCCCTGCGAACGGGCGAGACGCCGCTCATGGCGGCTGCCGCCAGAGGAAGCCTGGACGTAGTGAAATTGCTCCTTGCCCGCCGCGTGGACGTCAACGCCACGGAAACCCGGGGCGGGCAGTCGGCTCTGATGTGGGCTGTCGCGGAGAAACGGTCCGCGGTCGTGCAGGCGCTGACCGAGCAGGGAGCGGACGTCCACGCCCGCTCGAAGGGGGGCTTCACGCCGCTGCTGTTTGCCGCCCAGCAGGGCGATGTGGATTCGGCGCGCGTCCTTTTGGCCGCGGGGGCAGACAAGAACGAGGCAACTCCAAAGGACGGCAACGCATTGCTGGTGGCCGCCGCGAGCGGCCACGACGCGCTGGCTGCATTTCTCGCGGAGCAGGGCGCGGATGCCAACGCACGGGATGGCAAGGGCTATGCGGCCTTGCACTACGCTGCGTCGCGCCGGAACATGCTGGAAGCGGTGAAGGCGCTCCTGGCGCACGGAGCGGATCCGAATGCCCGGCTGGAGAAGAATCCGCCGGGCCGGCCCCCGGAAGCCATCAGCCTCGTGGGAGCCACGCCGCTATTCCTGGCAGCCCAAAGCGGCAACGCCCCCGCTGTGCGGCTTCTCGTAGCGAGCGGCGCCGATCTGAAAGTGGCTACGAACACCAGCACCACACCCCTCCTGGCCGCCGCAGGAGTGGGCGAGTTCGAGGACGACCGGTTTGTCACCGCGACGAGGAGCGCGCGCCTCGAAACCGCCAAACTGCTCGTGGAGCTAGGCGCCGACGTCAACGCGACCGGCGAGAACGGCTGGACCGCACTGCACGGCGCAGCCTACACGGGATCCGATGGAATTATCCAGTTTCTGGTGGAAAAAGGTGCCAAGCCGGACGCGATGGACCGCTTCGGGCAGACGCCGTTGAGCATCGCGGAGGGCGTCATTACGGTGGGCCTGGGAGATGACGCCGTGCGCAGGCCCCGCAACGTTCGCCAGATTACCGCTAACCTGCTTCTCCAATTAGGCGCCACGCCGCTCGCCCAGTCGGGGGTGCAGGTGGTCGTGCGGAAGCTGCAGTGAGGCTGGCGCGGAGGCAATCGAATGGGCGCCCACTTTGATCAGATCGTGGCTGATGCCATGAAGCTTCCCCTGAGGGATCGCGTCCGGCTCGCTCAGCGGTTGGTCTTCAGCCTCGACGACCAAATTGAGACGGGCGTAGAGCCACTCTGGGAGGCCGAGGCGGAGCGACGGCTTCAGGAACTTCGTGCAGGAGCGGTCAGGGGTATCGAGGCCGAAGAAGCGTTCCGGAAAGCACGTGAAACTCTCGAATTTTTCTAAATCCCGTGAGGGTGGACTCGACGGAAAATCCAAAATCGCAATGCATGCCATACGCACCGGAAGGCACAGCCCGAAACTATTACCTTCCACCACGTTCGCCTCAGAAACTTAGCTGGCTTCCCGTACGTTTCCCCATTAAGGTCTTCCAGATGCTCGTGCAAAATATCCTCGAGGTCTCCGAGTTTACTAAACCATCCCCTGCCAAAAACATCCTGCCGTGCCGTGTGTTTGGGGAAGTTTGGTATTCCGTACCATAGCCCAGCATATATTGCTATTTTTTGGTATCCAAATTCATATTTCGGGCTATCGCACGGCTGGTAGCCCAAAGCAGAAAACCCTTCCACAAAGCCTTCGATTGTATACGTGGTTTCCTTAGGCCAATACCATTCGGGCGTTGGTTCCCAACGTCTCCTCGCGTCGCAAGCAGCCCAAGCATGGCAGTTGTAGCCCCAATCTATCGGGCTTCTCAGTTGCCATCTAGTATTGTGCAGTCTTGGAAATTCCTCCTCCAATTGAATGCGGGCCACCCAATCAATGCGGTACAAGAGAGACAATTACGCTTTACGTTCCTTTCTTCCCCAATCAACCCATGCCGCAATCATCCTATCCAGATTGCCCTTGTCTTTCGCGGGAACGGGATCAACCCCGGTAAGATGACGAAGTGCCCAAAACCAGTGTCTCCGAGTCTTCTGCAAATCACGCAGCAAGATTGGCACGACTTCTGGCCCCATAGCAATTATGGATTGGTAGCTGTCATGCATCACTCTCATCGGTGTGGCTGATAAAAGCGCGGTTTCCTTTTCCCACCGATCAGCTTCCTTCTGGAAGCGTTGTTCAAGGGAAAGGGCATCAGCAACAACATGCTCGGATTTTCTTGCAAGCAAAGCGCGCACGATACGGCACAAGCGTTCTTCCCGCTTGCGCTCTTCATGCCACGAATCGTAATCGGCAACACGCCTACGAAGACGTAGCTGGTGATAGACGCTAGGGGTAGGTTCCACGATGTTGGCTACTTCCAGTGGAGGCCACCACGCTAGCGCATCGGGCAAAGTGCTGGCTAATGCTTCCGTTGCCTCTTGCCGACTGTCACCGTACCAGCCTTTTATCTGCGGGTGTGCACAGGTTGCTAACGCCATTATTGTCTTCCTTAGTTCTATTACTGCTGCGGATCGATGAATCTTGTCTTCGAAGAATCAAACACCTGCTGAAGACTCTTTGCTTTGTCCTGAGCGCGATGTAATAACTCTAAAAGCTCGGTCAAATCCTTCGATCCCAGAGAAAAGTAGATATCGTTCAGAAGCCCTCTTGGTCCCTCATGATAGCTAACCTTCAGCGTGTGCGTAACAATCATCGCTGGGGGCGGGGCTGACGGGCTTTGGCCCGGACCGTAAACCGGCCTAGCATCTGTCAAAATTCTTGCACTGCAAAACCGATGCTCGTGCTCACCATGCAATATGGACGCCTTGGCAGCGATGGCGAGGGCATCAATCTCCAAGACCCTTGTTAGGCGCTCTCGAAGTTTCGGCTCATCGGATTGCTTCAACTGGTCCTGCTCGCGTAGAGTTTCGCAAATGTCTGAAGCGAATCTGTCGATTTCAACCTCGGCGAACGCACGGATGCGATGCATGTCATTCAGCACATCCATTAGCTGCTTAGCATCCTTTGGAGACACACCCTCCACGCTCGGAACCGACCCCGGTGATCGTTCGATTTCAAGCAGCAACTGGCTCAAAGTATCAGGGGGCAAATCACGAAGCACTGCGAGTGCTTTCCGGTCGCTTTCGGGGATGTCCAATCTAGGCACTTCCAAAACCCAGTATATCAGAAGATTGCGAGAGGGGACAGATTAAGGGTTATTGCGGACCTGTGTCAATGCCTGAATTGGCCTTGATTTCATTGATGAACTCGTTTCTTTAGGTCAGGCTAGGGCGGTGGCACTACACCGCCAGCAGTTCCAGCTTTCCCGTGCTGTCGCCGAGGCTCTCGACGGGAACCCCCAGCTTGTCGAGCAAGGTCAGATAAAGGTTCGTGACCGGGGTGTCCTTGGGATAGCGGAGGTGGCGGCCGCCCTTCAACTGGCCGCTCGCGCCCCCCACCAGCAGAATGGGCAGGTTCTTGAAGATATGCAGATTGCCGTCGCTCAGGGGGCTGGCATAGAGGGTGACGGAATGGTCGAGGAGCGAGCCGTCGCCGTCGGGCGTCGAGCGCAGCCGGTCGAGGAAATAGGCGAGGATCGTGGTGTGGAAGCGGTTGACCTGGAGCACCTTCCCGATCTTCACGGGATCCCCCTGGTGGTGGGTCTGTGGGTGGTAGGGATCGCCGAAGCCGATCTCGGGGAAGCCCAGGTTGCTCATTTCGT
>CAYWWM010000042.1:0-11107 GCA_964461735.1 uncultured Solibacteraceae bacterium
GCGTCCGATGGGTCGAGCGAGGCGAAGAGTTTCTGCGATTCTTGAGCGGAGGCACGTGGCCGAACTTTTTCGCGAAGTACTCCGAATCGAATCTCCTCCACAAGCAGATGCTGGAGCTGAGCGAGCGTTTCCAGAAAGACAAACCGGCTCCGTCGGCCGCGGCTCACTCGCTGGCCTGGCAGGCCGCGCACCGGCGCCTGCTCGCGGCACAGTGCAATGACACGTACTGGCACGGAGTGTTCGGCGGCCTTTATGCTCCGCACTTGCGCCACGGCGCATATTCGAGCCTGATCCGGGCCGAGGCCGCGCTGGAGGAGATCGAGAAGGCGTTTCGCAAGACTCCGGTCGTCTCCGAGACGTCGGAATGGTTCGGGAAAGGACGCGATGCGATCGAGATTCGCTCGGCGCAAACAAGCTGTTTGATTCAGCCCTCCGACGGAGCCACGGTCACGGCGATCCGATGCAAGACCGCCGCGGCGAACCTCGTCAACTCCCTCCGGCGCCGTCCGGAAGCCTATCACGCGAAGGTGCGCGCCCGGGTGCAATCGGCGGGCGGCTTCGAATCCATTCACGCACGCGTTTCCAGCAAGGAAGAGGGTCTCGACCGGCATCTCCGCTACGACCGGTATGATCGCCACGCGTTTCGCGTGCTGGTCTTCCCCGAATCCAAGACGTGGGAAGATTTTTCTGCGGTGCGCCTGGATGAGTCCGCAGCGTGGGCGGCGGGGCGCTACGCGTTGGGCGAGCCCAAGGAAAACGGCGGCCTGTTCACTCGCACGGGGCCGCTCGCCGAAGTGGGAAGCGGCTTGGAGCTTTCCGTGCAGAAAGAGTTTACGCTGCTCCCCGCGCCGAACGGCGACCGTCTGGCATGCGCGCTCAAGATTGACTGCATGCAGGGCAGCGGCCGCCTGCGGCTCGGACTCGAAATGATCCTGAACCTTCTCGCCGGGCACGCGCCCGACCGCTACTATTCTGCGGGCGATTGGAAAGAAGCGCTCGATTGGGAGGGGGAGCAAATTCTCTCGGGGCCGCTCAACCTCCACGATGAGTGGCTGAATGTCGCTCTGGAACTATCCGTTGGCCCCGCCCCCAGCCGCTGGTGGCTCGCGCCGATCTTCACGGTCTCGCAGTCGGAAGAAGGTTTCGAGAAGGTCTATCAGGGTTCCGCGATCCTGCCGGTCTGGGACCTGGAGCTCCAAACCACCGATTCTTGGGAAGGTTCTCTCACGCTGACGATCCGAAGGCTTCGATAGCGCACCGCCGGCGATCTATTCCAAATCCGGCGGGGTTACTTTTGCGATCCAGGTGTCGTAGTCGCCGCTGTAGCCGACCTTAGCCTGCGCCGCGCGCACGCGGTCCTCGAGGGCCGCCACCTGCTCTTCGGAGAGCTTGGGCAAACCGGCAATCTTGGCGCCGACGGCTTCGGCTTGCGCGGCGCCGCGCGCTTCCGCCGGCACGGAGAGGGCGGAGAGATCAGGCTTGCCGTCCCATTCTGCCACACCGATATATTCTGCGAGCAGCCGCTCCGTCACTTTCTGGCTGTGGACCAGCGAAACGCGAATGTTGCCTTGCCCGGTCACCACGTTCCCCACGCCAAAGACCCGGTCGTTGCCGGCGTACCGCGGCATTTCCCAATCCTTCCAGTCGTAGTACTCGCCCTTGCTGGTGACACCCGGGATCATCTCGGGAACCGAGCCGATCGAGGAGATGACCAGCGGCGCGCGCAACTCGTGCTCGCTGCCGGGAACTGGGGTGGCCTTGCGTCCGTCCACCTTCGTTTCGACGACTTTCAATCCCGCGAGCCGCCCGTTTTCGACGATGATGCCGGTCGTCAGGCGGCGATCCTGGACGCGGAACAGAAACTTCTCGCGCGCCAGGCGCAGAAGCTTCTGCCGCACGCCTTCGGTGCGCGCGATTTGCTCCGGCGTGGCGTTCTCGGGCGCCTGCTGGAGCGGCATGTCCTGCTCGCGGCGGCGATAGATCAGCAGGCAGCCTTTGAGACCGAGTTCCTGGGGCTCGATGCCGTGGACCTTGCACACCGCAGGTACGCCCTTTTTTTCGAGCTCGTGCATCGTCACAGCGATGCCGCGCGCTTGGAGGGCTTGCTCGTAGGTTTCGAGCTGCAGAACTTTCACGACGTCAATCGAGGCGAGGCCGCCGCCGATCACCAGCGTCTCGTCCGGGATCGGATCGTAGCGCGGGCCCGTGTAGCTCTTTTCGTTTTTGTGGTTGTACCAATAGATGAAGGGGTTCTGATAGAGCAGCCCTTTGCCGACGTAGTCGTCCGCGCCCGGCACGCCGACTTCGCGGTCGCGCCACGCGCCGTTGGCGAGCACGACGGCGGAAAATCTCCAGTGGTTCGTCAGGTCGTCGAAGGCAATGTCCCGCCCGAGCTTCGTCAAGGGGAGGAAAGAAATGCCCGGCTTCTTCAGGCGGGCGTCAATCTTGGCGTACTCCTGCTTGCGCTGCTCCACGTGCCAGCGCGGCAGCCCGTCTTCGATTTTGCCGTAGGGCCGCGGGTTCTGCTCGATCACCACCACGCGGACGCCGTGGTCCGCCAGGATTTCCGCGGCCACCGAACCCGCTACGGCCCCTCCGATTACGGCCACCACGTGCCGCCCGCTCTCCGACATTACGCAATTCTCCTCAACACGCCGCGCAAAGCCCCGCACACGCGAGAACCTCCCGCATTCGGTTCAGCCATCCTCGTGACCCGATATGGAGATTAACCACTCTTCCAAACGGGTCAGTATAACATAGAGATCGAGTGGGCCGGGAAAACCCCACGCCGGATGTTATACTGCGCTCATGAAGAAACGCAAAAATGAGATGGACGACGAATTACGCCCCGAATACGATTTCCGCCAGATGCTCAAGGGAGCCGTGCGCGGGAAGTATGTGAAACGTTTCCGTGCCGGCACCAACCTTGTCCTGTTGGACCCGGACGTCTACAAAACCTTTCGCAACGAGAAAGCGGTGAATGACGCTTTGCGCTTGGTGATCGAGTTGCGCAAGATTGGAAGGTGAAGGGCGCGTGTCACCTGAGGGCTTGATCCACCCTCTGATCGCAGCCAAATCCGGCGTCGCAGCCGGTGGCGGTTGCTCCTTATGCTGGCGAGGACGATGTTATGCGGGTCATCATCATCAAGAGTTAGGCGAATAGCGTCCGACATGACACAGGTCAATTTCAAGAACGATCTGCGCGTCTTTAACGAAAAAGTTGGCGAGCTCGAGTCGTCGAGTTTCTTCGCAAAGGCAAGCGGCGCAGGATACATCGTAGAGTTCAAACATGAGCAAGGTTGGGACGCCTTATTCGTCGGACCCGACGAGGAATCGATTAAAGCCCTCGTGCTAACCTTGCGGTTGTTCATGCAGAACAATGACCGGCTTTCGTTACAGAAAATGCGAGCGTTGTACAAGTCGCCGCCAGTGTCAGCAGGGCTAGTAGCCGAATTTTCTCACCTTTGCGATCAGTTGAATCAGTTTCTCGACTCGGGGCTACCGGCCTGTCGATCAAAGATGGCCACCAGCTCACATTCCGTGAGATCCTTGACATCTTCCTATACGGGACGTATGCACATGTTAACGAGCGTCACCGAAGCGAGTTCGAAGGCATTCGGACGACCCCGGTTTTCCCCATATTCCAGACCTACTTAGTCCGCACGCTGGAGGCCTTTGGCCGATGTTTGAGGGACCTTCGGAGCGTCAACGAGAAAGCTTTGCAGGAGTTGTGAATGGCGTAAGGTAAGTTCTGAGCGATGCAAAATCTAACCTGTCCGTATTGCAAAACGGTGCTCACGAGTTCCCCCAAGAGGCGTACTGCGTGCGTGTCCTGTAGCCGACCAATCTTTGTCCGAAAGGGTCGCCTTCGTACGGAGGACGAAGCCCCCGCACTCGACTTCTGTGCACGACTCGGGGTTTCCGCGACTCTCCTCGACAAGACTCGCGACACTCTCTCCAAGGAGTTCGGCCATCCGGCGAGCGCAGCAGATGCCGCATGGCGAGTCATGAACACCCTCGTTTCTGAAACCAAGGATTACCATGCGCGCGGCATGATCTATTTCCAGATGGCACGTTTCCTTTGGGAAGAGGGGAAGGATCACCTCCAGATCGCACGTGAGGTACCACGAATGGAGTTGGCGGCTTGGAAGAAATCAGCAGACGCCGGGCTATTAGACCTGCGGGCGATTCGGTTGACCGTGATAACAGCGCACGAGGCTTCATGCCCAAACTGCCGAGAGTTAGAAGGCACGGAGTTGACGTATCAAGAGGCGCTGAACAGCAGTCCTATTCCCGTCCCGGAATGCACGAATGAAACGTCGCCTACGCAACCCCGTGGATGGTGTCGTTGCATATATGGGTTGCATCCATGACGGCAAGGCGGTGCACCACCGCAGGCTATCCCGCTTGCATCATTCACCCGGACATTTCGCGAGCAGGGATGAGGTACAATGAACCGTGGCGGGGGGATTTTATGAAACGAACCATTCAGGTGCGCATTTTTCGCGGCGAAAAGCAATACGTAGCCGAATGCCTCGACCTGCCAGTGGTCACCGAAGCTCCGACCCTGGATCAACTGACGGTCAACATCCGGGAGGCTATCGCCCTGCACCTGGAAGGGGAGAACTTGGCCGAACTCGATCTGGCGCCGGATCCCACGGTCCTCGTCACTCTCGAATTGGAAGCTGTGGCGTAATGCCGAAGCTGCGGACTCTTTCGGGCCGCGATGTGGTACAGATTTTCTCCGCGTTCGGATTCCAACCCCTTACTCCGCGCGGAAGTCATGTGAAGCTGAGGCGGGTTTTGCCGTCCGGCAGCAAGCAGACGATTACCATCGTCCTCCACCACGAACTCGACAAGGGAACATTGCGCGCTATCTACCGGGCAGGGCTGCGTTTCATACCGGAATCAGAATTGCGCGCGCACTTTTACACGGAGGACTAGGTCGCCAAGAAAGGCGCGCACTTCCAGCCATGCAGCGATCTCTCGCCGCCGAACTCGCCGCTATTGTCGGCCCCGACGCCGTGCTGGAGCGTCGGGAAGACCTGATGCTCTACGAGTACGACGGCTCGACCGAGCGCGCGCTGCCGGAGGCGGTGGTGTTTCCCGCGACGACGGCGGAAGTCGTGGCGCTGGTTCGATGGGCCAAGGAGCACGGTCTTGCCATCGTCGGGCGCGGAGCCGGCACAGGTTTGAGCGGCGGAGCCGTGGCGGCGCAGGGTGGACTCGTGATTGGGTTTTCGCGGATGAAGAAAATCCTCGACATTGACATTCCGAACCAGCGGGCGGTGGTGCAGCCCGGCGTGGTCAATCTCGACCTGTCGGAGGCCGTTCGCTCGCGCGGCTATTACTACGCCCCCGACCCGTCGAGCCAGAAGGCCTGCACCATCGGCGGCAACGTCGCCGAGAACTCCGGCGGGCCGCACACGCTCGCCTACGGCGTCACCACCAACCATGTGCTCGGTCTCGAAGTGGTGCTCCCCGACGGCGAGTTGATCCACACCGGCGGCAAGGTTTTCGACTCGCCCGGCTACGATCTGACAGGCATCCTGGTCGGCTCGGAAGGAACGCTCGGCATCGTGACACAAGTGATCGTGCGGCTGTCGCGCCTCCCTGAAGCGGTCAAAACCCTGCTCGCGATCTTCGAGACGGTGGACCACGCTTCCGAGACCGTCGCCGAGATCACCGCGCGCGCCATCACTCCGGCGGCGCTCGAAATGATGGACCAACTCACTCTCCGGGCCGTTGAATCGGCGACGCACGCCGGATACCCGCAGGATGCCGCCGCGGTGCTGCTCATCGAGCTCGAAGGTTTGCGCGAAGGGGTCGAGGCGCAGGCCGCGCAGATCCAGGACGTTTGCCGCCTGCACCACGCCCGGCAGGTGCGCTTGGCCCAATCGGAGAAGGAGCGGCAGCTGCTCTGGGCGGGCCGCAAGAACGCCTTCGGCGCCATGGGGCGCATCTCATCGAGCTTCTACGTCCAGGACGGCGTCATCCCGCGCACACGTATCCCGCAGACGCTGCGATTCATTCAGAGCGTGAGCGACCGCAGCGGATTGCAGATTGCCAACGTCTTCCATGCCGGCGACGGCAACCTGCACCCGATGATTCTCTTCGACGGCCGCGACCACGAGCAGTACCGCAAGGTCGTCAAAGCGGGGGCCGAGATTCTCGAGTTCTGCATTTCGCTCGGCGGCTCGCTCACCGGCGAGCACGGCATCGGCATGGAAAAAAATGAGCTGATGCCGCTGCTCTTCACCGAGGACGACTTGACTGTGATGGGGAAGATCAAAGCCGTGTTCAACCCCGACGGGCGCCTGAACCCCGCCAAAGTCTTCCCGACCACTAAGGGCTGCGGCGAAATTCGCGTCCCGCCGCAGGCCGGAGCCATTGCAGGCGCGGTGTAGCCACGGTCCCGCTTGGCGGGATGCCGTGGGCTTTTCAGTTCTTGTTCTAGGTTGTCATCCCGAGGAGCAAAACGACGAGGGACCCGCTTTGGTTTTCGATCTTTGCGGATGCGACGAGGATTCCTATTCATGTCAGATTCCCCTTGGAAACATCTGGCCGAGATTGTGAGGCCCGAGCATCTCCAACTCGACCCCTCACAACTGCTGAACGGCCGCTGGCCAGGCCCCCCGCCCAAAGCAATCGCCCGCCCAGGCAATCCGGAGCAGGTCTGTGAAATCCTGAAGCTGGCTCACAGCGAACGACTGACGGTAGCCGGGGCAGGAAACTTGACGAAACAGCGTCTGGGCGGCATCGCGCGGAAGATTGATTTGCTCCTCTCCCTCGACCGGCTGAACCGCATCACCGACTATCAACCAGCCGACTTGACCGTCACCGCAGAGGCTGGCGTCCGAATGCCGGATTTGGCGGCGACGTTACACAGGGAAAATCAGATGCTGCCGCTCGACCCTCCGTTTGCCGCAGAGGCAACCGTGGGGGGAGTCATCGCCACCAACGGCTCCGGCCCGCGAAGGCTCGCCTACGGATCGGCGCGCGATATGGTGCTCGGAATGCATTTCGTCACCGCCGACGGAACGCTCGCCAAAAGCGGCGGAAAGGTGGTCAAGAACGTGGCGGGTTACGACGTGGCGAAACTGTTGATCGGCTCGCTCGGCTCGCTCGGCATCGTGACCGACGTGACGTTCAAGACGTTCCCCATCCCGCCCGCGAGCACTACGCTGCTATTCGGGTTCGAGAGCGCGGGGCAAGCGCTTCTCGCCGCGCAACGCATCGTGCATTCGCCTTTTGCGCCCCAGGCGCTCGATTTGCTCGACTCCCACGCATGGAGTCTTCTGCCGGAGCGTTCCCTGCCCTCCGTTGCTTTCGTGCTCGCAGTCGGCACGGCCGGCCCCGAACCCGTCGTCGAGCGAATGGGCCGCGAAATCCCGGCTCTTCTTCGCTCCGACCGCCCCTCGGAAATCCTCCGACTCGCCGGCGAAGCCGAGTCGGACCTTTGGAACAAAATTCAGGAACTTACACCATCGTTTCTGCGTGCTCGACCAGGCGGCACTGTGGTGAAATCATCAGCCCTGATGGGTCGAATCGAAGACGTCGTCGCTGCCGCGCGAAAGGCCGCCTCGGAGAATGGGTTGACCTCCGCGACGCTGGCGCGAGCCGGAACCGGAATCGTGTATTCCTATCTCTGGCCTGGGACAGAGGATGCTTCCGCCGATGGCGGGTTAGCCAACGCTTGCGAGCGGCTGCTGCAGCAAAGCGAACAGTTGGGTGGCAGAGCCATCGTCGAGTGGTCGCCCGCGAGCGTGAAACAGAAGGTCAACCTCTGGGGCGCGCCAGGAGACGATTTCCCGCTGATGCAGGGCATCAAAGCGCGATTTGACCCGCACGCGATTTTGAACCCCGGGAGATTCTACGGGGGCATCTAACGTGTTAGGGGTTAGGTGCCAGTAGCAAGTCTGCGGATTCCAAAGCTAGTCGGAGCGAACTTTTGGAAGCAGAACCATTGTCCACCGAAACGGCGTCTGTAATGGAACTCGGCGGAAGCTTACACTCCGGCTTCTCCGGTCCTGACCAGCCGGAGCTGGCCGACTACTCGCGTTGCATCCGTTGCGGGCTGTGTCTCAACCAATGCCCGACCTACCGCGAGCTGGGCGTCGAGATGGACTCGCCGCGCGGGCGCATCTACCAGATGGTGCAGGTGGCCGAGGGGCGGCTTCCGCTGGGTGAGAGCTTTGTCCGGCACATTGACCTGTGCCTCGACTGCCGCGCCTGCGAGACGGCCTGCCCGTCGGGCGTCGAATACGGCAAGCTGGTCGAAGGAGCGCGCGCGCAGATTCATCAGCACTACCGGCGGCCGCTGGTCGAGCGCCTGCTGCGTCGTCTCGCCTTCCAGCATCTGCTCCCCAAACCTACTAACTTGCGCATCGCTGCGGCGTTGATGCGCCTCTACCAGGCATCGGGGATGCAGGAACTGGTGCGCCGCGGGGGTCTGCTCGAAGCGTTTCCCCGGCTGGCCCAGCTTGAGCCGCTCGCTCCCGCGGTCGAATCGCCATCGTTTTTCCCGCAGATCGGGAAAGTCTTCCCGGCGCAGGGGGAGCGCCGCTTCCGTGTTGCGTTCCACGCCGGCTGCATCGCAAACGTGGTGTTTGCGCGCTTGCAGGAAGCCACGGTGCGCGTGCTGCAGGCGAACGGCTGCGAGGTCGTCATTCCGGCGGGGCAGATCTGCTGCGGGGCCTTGCACGTTCACGCCGGCCTGCGCGAGGAGGCTCGCGTGCTCGCCCGCCGAAACATCGAAGCGTTCTTGCGCCAGCCGGTGGACGCCATTCTGACCAACGCTGCCGGCTGCGGCTCGACGCTCAAAGAATATGGCTATCTGCTGCGCCACGATCCGGCGTGGCATGAGAGAGCGGAAACGTTCGCGCGCCGCATGAAAGACGTGACGGAATTCCTCGCTGAGATCGGCCTGACGCAGCCCCTCCGCCCTGTTCCCGGCACGGTCACCTATCAGGACTCCTGCCACCTCTCGCACGGGCAGAGAGTGCGCCAGCAGCCGCGCCTGCTCCTCCAGGCCGTGCCCGGTCTGCGCCTCGTCGAAATGCCGCTCGCAGACCTCTGCTGCGGCAGCGCCGGCATCTACAACGTCACCGAGACGCGGCTCGCCCTGCAATTGCTCCGGAACAAAATGGAGGCGATCAACAGCACCGGCGCCGATATCATCGCCACGGCGAACCCCGGCTGCATCCTCCAACTGCGCGCCGGAGCGAAGCTCCACGGAGACGGTCAACGAGTCGCGCACGTCGTCGAGCTGCTCGACCAGGCGTGTGAGGGCAAGGGAGCTATCCGTTAGCTCTTTCTTTGTTCCCCTCCAACAGGTCTTCGAGCAGGCCGCAGACGATGTGTCCGATGGTGATGTGCGATTCCTGAATCCGCTGCGTATCGCGCGAAGGAACCTGCAAACAGAGCCCCGCCAGTTTCCGAAGGCGGCCGCCGTTCATCCCTGTCCATCCCACGGTGCGGGCCTTTTGCTGGCTGGCTGCCCGCATCGCGCGCAAGACGTTTTCGGAATTCCCGCTCGTGCTCAGCCCGATCAGCATGTCGCCGGAATGCAGATGCGCCTCCACCTGGCGTGAGAAAATTTCTGCGTAGGAGGCGTCGTTGGCTACGGCCGTGAGAATCGAGGTGTTGGTCGTCAGGGCGATCGAGCGAAGCGCGCGGCGCGCGCGCCGGAGGCGTCCCACCAGCTCGGCGGCCAGGTGCTGCGCGTCGGCCGCGCTCCCGCCGTTGCCGATCCAATAGATCGTGCCGCCGGCGAAAAGCACTGCCGCCATTTCCTCCGCCAAGCGCACGATCTGGGATTTGAGTTCATCCGAGAATTCCTGCTTCACACGGCAGCTCTCTGCGAGTTCCTCTTCCACGCGAGCCAGCAGGGCTGGATCGTTTTTCCTTTTGCGAATCGCCATGTTGCCGCCCTAGCCCGAGCTCATGGAGTTCAAGAAGTCGGCGTTGGTTTTGACTTTGCTCAATCGGTCGAGCAGCAGTTCCATGGCCTCGGTCGGCGAGAGTTGGTTCAGCACTTTGCGCAGCACCCACACGCGGTTTAGTTCATCCTTCGCCAGCAGCAGTTCTTCCTTGCGCGTCCCCGAGCGGTTGATGTCAATCGCCGGAAACACGCGCTTGTCCACCAGCTTGCGGTCCAAAATAATCTCCGAGTTGCCCGTCCCCTTGAACTCCTCGAAAATCACGTCGTCCATGCGGCTCCCCGTCTCGATCAGCGCCGTCGCCACGATCGTCAGGCTGCCGCCCTCTTCGATGTTCCGCGCCGCTCCGAAAAACCGTTTCGGCCGCTGCAACGCGTTCGAGTCCACGCCGCCACTGAGCACCTTCCCCGACGGCGGCACGATCGTGTTGTACGCGCGCGCCAAGCGAGTAATGGAGTCGAGCAGGATCACCACGTCGCGCTTGTGTTCGACCAGGCGCTTCGCCTTCTCGATCACCATCTCCGCCACCTGCACGTGCCGCGCCGCCGGCTCGTCGAACGTCGAGCTGATTACCTCGCCCTGCACCGACCGCTGCATGTCGGTCACCTCTTCCGGTCGCTCGTCTATCAGCAGCACCAGCAACGTGATCTCCGGGTGGTTCGCCGTGATCGAGTTCGCGATGGATTGCAGCAGCATCGTCTTGCCCGTGCGCGGCGGCGCCACGATCAGCGCCCGCTGCCCCTTCCCGAGCGGCGTCAGCAAGTCCATCACCCGCGACGACAGGTTCTCCTTCGTCGTCTCCAGGTGCATCCGCTCCTGCGGGTAGAGCGGCGTCAGGTTGTCGAAGAAGAGCTTGTTGCGCGCCTCCTCGGGCGACTCGAAGTTGATCGCCTCGATCTTCACCAGCGCGAAGTAGTTCTCGCCCTCCTTCGGCGGCCGCACCTGCCCGGAGATGGTGTCCCCCGTGCGCAGATCGAAGCGCCGAATTTGCGACGGCGACACGTAGATGTCATCCGGCCCCGGCAGATAGTTGTAATCCGGCGACCGCAAAAAGCCAAAGCTCTCGGGGAGGGTTTCGAGCACTCCCTCAGCGAAGATCAACCCGTCCTTTTCGGCCTGCGCTTGCAGAATCTTGAACATCAGTTCCTGTTTGCGAAGGCCGGCGG
>CAYWWM010000043.1:0-10943 GCA_964461735.1 uncultured Solibacteraceae bacterium
TCGGCTATTATTCCGGAGACCTCCTGCGAGCGGGGCTCGAGACGCCGATCTCCAATATTTTCCATTACACGGCGCTCGTCCGGACGGGCGCCCTGCCGGCCGCAGACCTGCCCGATGCGATTCGTAGCCACCAGTTCGGTCTCGTCGTCCTTAATTTCGACCTCCAAACTGACCGTGACGACTACTGGGCCAACTTCTATCTGACCAAACCAGCCCGGGATTCCATCCTGGAAAACTACCGGTTGGAGACAGTCCTGGAAATGCCCGCAGTGCAAAGGTTGCAGCCCGATGACCGCTTGTATCTTTGGGTGCCCCGGACTTAGAGGAAGTGATATGAGCTTTCTACGGATAGGATTGGAAACATGAACGGTGAGGTGGTCCACCCCGGTGACATAGTTTCCTTCCGGGCCAAGGCGGAATTATTTCTGATCAGCCTGCTTTTGCTCTTCTTGGAACTGGCCTGCATCCGATGGTTCCCAGCCCATGTCCTTTTCTTGACATTCTTCACAAACACGATTCTGTTGGCGTCGTTCTTGGGAATGTCGCTGGGCTGCCTGGCTGCCTCCCGGCCACAAAACTTCCTGGTCCACACTCCAGCTTTGCTGTTGGTCTCTATGGCTGCGGCCCAGGTGATCGGCCAGTGGCGGTTTCCATTGGAATCGGTGCTCAGAGTGGGGAATCCCGCTTCGCCCCAGCTTGTATTTTTTGGGACGGACTACGCCTCCAACGATCCCGCACAATTCATCATCCCTATCGAGGTGGTGGCGGGACTCTTCTTTCTGGTAGTGGCCTTGATCATGGCAGGCCCCGGGCAGGAGCTAGGGAGGACCTTGAGACGCGTGCCGAATCGCCTCCAGGCTTACAGCTTGAATATTCTGGGAAGCCTCGCTGGTATTCTGCTGTTTGCCGCCTGCTCCTGGATGCAGTTATCACCGCCGTGGTGGTTTCTGATCGTCGTGCTCGGATTCGGCTACTACCTGTTCGTCCCAAGCCCCGTTCGCCAGCGTGTGACGCGGTGGGAGGTAGGGCCGTGTTTGTTGGGAATCCTGGCAATGGCGTTTTTGACTACTCTTCCCTACGTCTATGACGGCCAGAAATTTGGAGAACGGCTTTGGTCACCCTATTACCGGATTGATTACGACTTTGTTCACGGCAAGAACATCTTGGTGAATCTGATCGGGCACCAGAACATGGTGTCGCGCGACGACCGCGGCCCGGCGTATGCCTACGCCCTGCCCCACCTCCTGCGGCGGGATGTCGGACGGCAACCCTTTGCGGATGTTCTGATTATCGGCGCCGGATCGGGAAACGACGTCAGCCGTGCACTGGCCTGGGGGGCCCGGCGCATTGACGCTGTGGAAATCGACCCCATGATCCAACAGCTTGGATCGCGCGACCATCCCGACCGGCCGTATCAAGACCCTCGCGTCAACGTTCACATTGGCGATGGACGGAACTTTTTGCGCGATTCCCGACAGCAATATGACCTGATCATCTATGCATTGGTAGACTCGCTCGTGCTGCATAGCGGCTACAGCAACATCCGTTTGGAGAGTTTCATGTTTACACGGGAGGCCTTTGCGGATGTGCGCCGCCACTTGAAGCCTGAGGGCCTGTTCGTCATGTATAATTACTTCCGACAGGGATGGATCGTCGCCCGGCTGCAACAGGGACTGCGGGAGACGTTTCCCACCGAGCCCCTCGTTCTCACCCTTCCCTATCTGGAAACCGTTCCGCCGGAGTCCGGCAGCGGATTTACCCTCCTCATCGGTGGAGCGACGGACCGCCTCCAGGAAGCCTTCCGCCACCACTCCGCGTATTGGCTGCTCCGGGGGCAATCTCCGTCGCCCAATTCCCCCAATGGGTTTGCAACGCAGCCCAGTTCCGAGGACGAGAGCAGCTGGATCCGGTTCGGACCGGCCCGCGTGGTTCCCCCGGAAGATCTGCGCACTGCCAGTGATGATTGGCCGTTCTTGTACCTCCGTCGGCCTATGATCCCCGATCTTTCGTTGCGAGGCATCGCAATCATGGGGGCTTTGGCGCTAGCGTTGCTGGCGATTTTCATGAAAGGCCAATCGGACGGGGACAGCCGTTGGCGCTTGAATGGCCGGATGTTCTTCTTGGGGGCCGGCTTCATGCTGGTGGAAACGAAGGCCGTGGTGCACATGGCCCTGCTCTTCGGAAGCACCTGGATGGTGAACACGGTGGTCTTTGCCGGCGTGCTGGTGATGATTCTCGCCGCCAACCTGTTTGTCTGGCGATTCCGGCCGACATTCCTGGCACCTTATTACACCGGCCTGATGGTGGCTCTGGGTCTCAACGTTCTCATTTCGTTAGATTCTTTCTTGGGGGTCAACCGCCTTCTGCAGGTGGCCGCATCCGGCCTTTTGGTCTTCACACCCATCTTGTTCGGCGGGATCATCTTTGCCATAGCCTTCCAACAAAGTGTGCGGCCGCATCAAGCCTTCGGCGCGAACATCGCCGGGGCCATGTTTGGCGGACTAGCTGAAAACAGTTCGATGCTGATAGGTTTCCAGTATCTGGGGCCGGTGGGGATTGGCTTTTACGCTTTATCAGCTTTCTTCCGCCGCGCGCGCCCACTGCCAATGCCTGCCCATGCCTCCTCCGGCGAGGGCCGATTATAGGAATTCGGACAATGATTTCACTGATTCTTCCCACGTACAATGAAAGGGCCAACATCCAGCAGACTCTGCGGCGAGCTGCGGCAGCGCTCCGAAAGTCGGGGGAAGAGTTTGAGCTCATCGTTGTAGACGATGCCAGCCCCGATGAAACTGCCACGATCGCAGAGCAACTCCAAGGGGAAGTCCCGCTGCGAGTTTTACGGCGTGCGGGGCGTTTCGGCCTGGCGACCGCCGTGGTGGATGGCTGGAATCTAGCCCGCGGCGATGTCCTGGGCGTAATGGACGCCGACCTCCAGCATCCTCCCGAGATTTTGGCTTCCCTGTTCGCCGCCCTCCAGAAGGAGGCTGTGGACTTGGTCATTGCCAGCCGCCGCATCCCAGGCGGGGGAATGGGAAAGATGCCGTGGTTCCGGCGGATGGCAGCCAATGTTGCCGCCTCCCTGGCAGCCTTCGTGCTCCCGGAAACGGTGCGGGGCGTTCGGGACCCGCTCTCCGGGATGTTTCTTGTCCGGGCCAAGTTACTCCAGACGGCGCAGTTGAATCCGGTCGGCTATAAGATTCTCTTAGAGATCTTAGCGAAAGTGCGTTGCCGGAAGATCGTCGAGGTGCCCTACACGTTCGATGCCCGCGCCGCAGGATCTTCCAAGCTGGGAGCCACGCAAGTCCTCCAATATTTTGAGCATCTTTGGCGCTTGGCTCGCTCCACCGGCCAACTCCGGAGGTGGCTGCGCCGGCCCTCCTCCGCTCCTCCGCGCAAGCAGGACCACGGTGGCCGCGGATTCACGACAAGGGCCGCGACTGGCGTTGAGCACGCGGCTCCGGAAGACAACGGGGCCGCATCCGCTCCACGCCCTCCGCTGGCGTAATGATCCGAGAAGGGGCATGATGACGAGACGAGTTTGCTTTGCCTTGTTGTTTTCCATCGTTTTTTGCACCGCGATCATCACGCTTGCACTGGCTGTCAAAGCGGTGTTCGGACACCCATTCAAACGGGAACTTCTCGTGTCGAAGTTTCACGGAGACCTTCCGCGAACTTCCTGGCTCCGCATTGTCCGTCTGGTGATTTCGCCAGGCACCCTGCCCGGCCCGCTGGCCCATTTAGCGTCTGTTTATCCGATATCGTCTCAGTCAGGACCTTGCCCTATCCTCTGGGAAACGCCCTTTGGCCCCTTCTGGGGTCGAAGCTGGGATGGTGACTTGTTGGTTTTTCTCATGGCGGAGCAAGACATTGTTCATGTCTATGAGCGCGCCCCAGTAGTCGTTCGAAAGGGAGATGTCGTGCTCGATGCGGGGGCGAATCTCGGTACCTTTACCCGGTTTGCGTTGCGCCGCGGAGCGCAGCGTGTCATCGCTTTCGAACCGGAGCCAACGAACATCGCGTGCTTTAAGGATACCTTTCGGAGGGAGTTAGACGCGGGACAGGTCGTGCTGGTGGAAGCAGCGCTCTGGGATTCCAGCAGTACTCTGGATTTCTCGGAGCCTCCGGAAGGAAACAGCGGCCTTGGCTCAGTGGTCGGAAGGAATGGCACAGCTTCGGTAACCGTGCGCGCCACTACGATTGACGAATCCGTTGCGGGGTTGAATCTAGACCGCGTTGATTTCATAAAAATGGATATTGAAGGCGCGGAAGCGCGGGCGTTGCTGGGAGGGCCAAAGACACTGGCACGTTTTTCTCCTCGCATGGCCCTTTCCATAGAGCATTTGCCGGGGGATGCAGAAGCAATTTCCGAAGCCGTATTGCGAGCCAAACCCGACTACAGAGCCCTTCGAGGTGGTACGGTCTTTTATTTCTACCCACCATCCATGGAACCGCCAGCTCCGCTTCCGCCGGGAGGCGACGATCACTGAGCCGTTATGCCGCGGAATCGACAGAGTGCTTCCCGGTGGTTGGCCTTGGTGGTGCTGCTCGTGACGGGCTTGGCTGCCAGCCGCCAGGTGGCCACTTGGCCTGCGCGGCTACAGTACCCCGGCGAGGGTGCTCTGGGCGGGGACAGCATGCCGCTGGCGGACATCGTCCATCTCGCACGCGGGGTCCCAATTTACGCCCAGGCGTCGGCGGAAGCCTATTATGGAGCGAATTGGGGCCCGCTCTTTTATCTCCTGGGAGCGCGACTGGTGGACTTGCAAAACCCTTCCTACAGGCCCTTGCGCATGCTTTCGCTGGCGGGTATCTTGGGATGCGCCGCGGGCGCCGCACTGCTAGCCTTTTGGTACATGGGCAGCAAACTGGCTGCCGCACTCGCTCCCCTCCTATTTCTGTCCTATGGGTTCCTGACTCGTTACGGCATCTCGTCCCGCGCCGACATGGTTGCATTGCTGCTGTCGGTATGCGGGTTCCTGGTTGCCTACCGCTTCCGCAATTCTCGCCGCCTCCTCCTGGCGGTTCCCCTGTTCCTGGTCAGCATCTACTACAAGCAGCAATTCGTTGCCGGGCCGCTCGCGGTGCTTCTGTTTCTGGCGTTGGAGAAGTGCTACCGGCGCGCTGCGGAGTTTGGAGGCGCCATTGCGATGGGAGGTGTGGGGTTGCTTCTGTACTTCCAATACGGGGTCTTCGCCGGACAATCCTTCTTCCACCACTTTGTTTTGTACAATCTCTTGCCCTTTACCGAGCCCGCCTTTGGCGTGCTCTTCTTCCTTGTGTTTCTGCTAATCCCGTTTCTTATGGGTGTGCAGGCGCTGCGAGAACAACCGGACAAACTGCTGGCCTGCTTTTTGGGGAGCGCCGTTTTCATTAGCTTGGCCACTTCTCCTCGGGCAGGCAGTGATGCGTATTACTTTTCGGAAAGCGTTTTCATCCTCAGTGTGCTGGTTCCCGGACTGCTGACCAAGAGGCTTGGCGAGTTGTCCCGCCCCCTCGGTCTCGTTCTTCTCTACTGTGTGGCGGTCGGAATCGCGCACCTCTCCCCCCCGGCTCCCACCCGGGAGGACCTCCAGCGGGAGCAAGCCTTGCAGAATTACCTGAGGCAGCACTTCGCGCCTCGCACGGCTGCGCTGGGCTACCTGAGCGGCGATTTCGTGCGAGCCGGCCTGGATACGCCAATTTCCAATCTCTTTCATTTTTCCTCGTTAGTCCGCAAGGGCGCCTTCTCCGATCGGGAGCTGGTCTCTCAGTTGCGCGCGCACCGCTTCGGCCTGGTGGTGCTTCATTTCGACCTGTGGCCGGGCCGGGACGACTATACCGCCAACTTCTACACGACCGCGCCCCTGCGGGAGGCCATCTGGCAGAACTACCGCCCGGCGGATGTGCTAGATCTCCCGGAACCGGCCAAATTGCGTCCCGAGGACCGCTTTTATGTCTGGGTCCCCCGAAACTAGAACGGGCGGAGGATTTATGCCGGCTAGCCGTAACCGCGCGTCTCGGTGGTTTCCTGTCCTGACCTTCCTGCTGACTGGCTTGGCGGCTGGCAACCAAGTCGCACGCTGGCCCGCCCGGCTGCTCTATCCCGGGGACGCAAACCATGGTGGGGATAGCATATCGCTCGTGGAAATGCTCCACATGCGGAAAGGTGTTCCCATCGACAGCGCCGTGCAGGCATACCTCAAGCAGCGATTTCCTCCTCGGACTCCCGCTCTCGGAAGGTACTCGGGCGACCTGGTGCGGGCTGGACTAGAAACACCGATAACGAACATTTACCATTACACTTGGCTCGTGCGTGCTGGCGTCTTGTCCGATCGGGATCTGGTGTTTCAATTGCAGAATCGCCGCTTTGGCGTCATCGTGCTCACGTTCGATCTTCAGAACGACCAAGATAGCTACTGGGAAAATGTAGATCTGACCAAAGCGATGCGGCGAGCCATCCAGGAGAACTACCAACTTGACGAGATTCTGGAGATGCCCGATCCAGAGAAGTTCCGCGCCGAAGACCGTCTCTATGTCTGGGTGCCGCGACCAAACTCAGTTGCTAACCCGCGCGGATCACAGTGAGGCGATAGTCCCCCTTTGATTGCGAGCCATCTCCCTTCCAATTAGAAAGGCGAACGCCAGAAGCAGCAGGGCGAGCAGATTCGCCCGTTCGAAATAAAAGGGAATGATATAGACCGGAGTGGCGAAAAAACCAACGACCAGGAGGAGCAATCCGAGCCGGACGGGACGGCTGCCGGCCGGGGCCTGCAGCAAATGATTGGAAATGATGAGCAGAGGCAGAAGCAACAGGGTCAGGTCGTGCAGATGCATATGATAGGTCACCAGCAGCGTCACCGTCGTATGCAACGCAAAGGGCAGATCCTGCCCAGTGCGCTCCAGGGAGTGCTTCCCGATTCCCCGTTTCACTGACCAACCGAGCAGGAACAAGGACCCGCCGACGATCAGAAATAAGATCATGGCTTCCGGCATCCGGCCCGCCAACTGGGTATCCAGCAACCCCCGTAGATTGGGCATCGCTTCCGGATGGATATAGTAAAAGTCCCGGCCGGCCGGATTCTGCCGCGACGTTTCGTTAATCGTCCATAGCAAACGCGCATAACCTAGCAGGCCTTGCCAGCCCGCGATCCAGACGGAGAGCAGAGCCATGCCCGCCGAGCCCGCCAGAAAGCCCCACAAGACCTTCCCCGTGCGGCCAAACAGGAAAACCAGAAACAGCGGAATCATCAATTGGAAACGGAACAGGCCCAAGGCGCAAAGCAGTCCCGCTCGCCATTGCTTGCCTCGCCGCATTTCGGCAAAGGCTCCGCAATAGAGAAGCAGGAACAAAATGGAATCCTGCCCCTGCCACAGAGTCACCGTTACCGGGTAGAACGACAGCAGGAGGAGGAAGACCAGCGGTTTGCCCAGCGTGTCTTCTAAGTTCTGAAGACGGGGAAACAGCAGGAATGGAACGGCGCACAAGGCTACCAGGCTGAACGCCATCCATAGTAGAAAGGCAGTGGGATAGGAAAAAACAGCGAATACGGCATAGAGCAGCGCTTCGAAGGGCGGGTGATAGTACAACAACGGGCGTTCGGAGCGCGGCGGAAACTGTCGTTGAAAACGATGTTGCACGGCAGGGTCGTAGAGCTGTTTCCCTAGTCCCTGTTGAACAATCTGTCCCGCGCTGTAAAAAGCAACAAAATCGTACGACCCAACTGCGATGCTGTGCCGGTTCACCCACAACAATAGACCGTGGGATCCCAAAGTCGTTGCGAGGAGGACCCACAGCAGAGGTCGCGCGTTCTGGACTTGCGCGCGCCGGATGGACATGGAATCGTCAGGGACCGTGGCCGGGGCGGGGCGAACAACATCGCTCATTCTGTCGAAAGTACTCCCGGAGCAAAATATTAGCAAGATCGTCCCACCCAGTTCTTGTTGGCGTCTAAAATCCGACTCGTCAAGCAATACAAAATTCCCGCACACTTTGGAAGGGGGTTCCGTCTCCGTAAGCCCATCCGGGCGGTGTGGGGCAGAAAACCTGGCGCATCTGCTGCGGCGCTGCCGGAAGATGTAGGAAGTCGCGGGAAGGCGAGGGCGCGGGGCGGAGTTTCCGGGCGCGATCCAAACCGTGTTGCAAGCGGCGCTCGCTCTGCGGGGCCGCCGCGACGGGAGCAGGGGGGCTTTCTTTTGCTTGCAGGAGCTTCCGTGTTCGGGTATGCTCGTTGCGGATGGAAGGTCAGGAGTTGATTGAGTACGCTTTGGACAGGGCTGCGGCATCGCTCCTGAGTGAATGTCAAGTCGGAGGTAAGAGGGAAAAATGAGGAGCTTGGTTCTGTTCATGACCGAACGTTTGCTCGCATTGCAGGAGGGTGAATCAGGGCAGGACTTGATTGAGTACGCCCTGATTGCTGCCCTGATTGCCCTGGCCGCGGTGGCAGGAATGAACTTCGTGGCGATCCAGATCAATTCGGGATTCTCGATAGTCGGCAACACTCTGATGAACGCCATCTAGCCGGCGGAGCGCGACGCCGTATCACTCCAGACCGGTACTCGGCTCTTCCCCCTGCCGAGTTGGCCCCGGATAGGTTCTGGCAACCGAAGGTTTTGGCGAGATCATCTGAAACCGCTCAGATGACGTGTGGGAAAATCTGTTCTCACGGCGTGGGTGGGGAGCGTTACTTTTGGAAGGCGGCGCAGCCAGGAGGAAACATTCCCTGCGTGCGACCGACAGAAGTAGAATGACGGAAATGCATTTCATGTGAGGAGCCGTGGCGCTGGGCGCGGGGTGGGATTGCAGGTGAGCCGGGGCGGGCTGTGCCAGGCGGTGCAGCGCGTAACAAAGAAAGTGGAACCGACGTATGCGGCGCTGCGGGAGCGGATTCGTTGTGAACCGAGCCCGTGCTGCCGCTATTGCAGCGCCTCCTCTGCTCCCCTTGCCCCCGGGTGCTGGACTTGACACTGCCACACCGCCTTTCACGCTAGACAAAGACCGGTACTCTTGGGGGGGGGCTTTTTTTTGGCTTGCATGAGCTTCCGTGTTCGGGTATGCTTGTTGCGGATGGAAGGTCAGGAGTTGATTGAGTACGCCTGGACAGGGCTGCGGCATCGCTCCTGAGTGAATGTCAAGTCGGAGGCAGGAGGGAAAAATGAGAAGCTTGGTTCTGTTCATGACCGAACGTTTGCTCGCATTGCAGGAGGATGAATCAGGGCAGGACTTGATTGAGTACGCCCTGGTCGCAGCCCTGATTGCCTTGGCCGCGGTGGCAGGAATGAACTTCGTGGCGGTCCAAATCAATTCGGGATTCTCGCTGGTCGGCAACAGGCTGATCAACGCCATCTAGCCGGCGGAGCGTGACGCCGTATCACTCCAGACCGGTACTCGGCTCCTCCCCCTGCCGAGTTGGCCCCGGATAGGTTCTGGCAACCGAAAGGTTTTGGCGAGATCATCTGATACCGCTCAGATGGCGTGTGGAAAAACCTGTTCTCACGGCGTGGGTGCGGAGCGTTACTTTTGGAAGGCGGCGCAGCCAGAGGAAACATTTCAAATATAGGTCCAAGGTACTATTGATTCATTACTCTCTGTAAGCGATATTAACAGCATGGATGGCACACCAAAGAGACCGAACGGGTCCGTGCGACCGGCAGAAGAAGAATGACGGAAATGCATTTCATGTGGGGAGCCGTGGTGCTGGCCGCGATGGGCGCGGGGTGGGACGTGCGAACACGCCGAATTCCGAACTGGCTTTCCTACGGGGGAATTCTCTCGGGCACTCTCCTGCATTGCGGGGTGGGCGGCTGGCTCGGAGCACGAGAGGCTCTGGCAGGTGGCTTGATTGCCGGGGGCGTCTTCTTCCTGTTCTTCTTAGTGAGGGGAATGGGAGCGGGAGACGTCAAGCTGATTACTGCTGTCTGCTGCTGGTCCGGTTTGCGGCAGGCCTGGATCATCCTGTTTGCCACCGCACTCGCAGGCGGAGGGCTGGCGGTCATCTACATGACCTGGTATGGGCGCGTGGGGCGTACGCTGGGCAATATTGGCATCCTGACTCGTTTTCATCTCATGCGAGGGTTGCATCCGCACCCCGAGATTAATTTAGAGAACGCTCGGAGTATCCGCATGCCCTACGGTGTGGCAATTGCGAGCGGGAGCCTTTGCGCGCTCGGTTTGAGTTTGCAAGGAGGGTGAACCATGGGCGCTCGACGGGTAGTGATTGCTCTGGCGGTTGCCTTGTTTCTCTCGGTTGGGACGACGTATTTCGTGTACACCCGGCTCTTGCAGCAGGACCCCGCAGAGACCCAATTCACGAAAGTGCTCGTTTCCGTCCGCCCACTGGACGCGGGTTCGGTTCTGAAAGCCGAAGACGTGACTCTGGCAGACTGGCCTTCCAGCCTTCCATTGAAAGGCTCCTTCGCAGAAGCGGATGAGGTCGTGGATCGGCCTCTGATTTACCCCGTCGGCGAGCAGGAACCGATTTTGGAGCGCGACTTGGCCGTACGGGGTTCAGGCATCGGATTGCCGGTGAAGATTCCGCCCGGGATGCGGGCCACCGCCGTCCGGTCCAATGAGATCGTCGGTGTGGCCGGGTTTCTCTTTCCCGGTTCCCGCGTGGATGTGCTGGCAACGCTGCTGCCGGGGGGGAATGCCTCCCCCACTACCCACACCGTGTTGCAAAACGTGGAGGTCCTGACGGCGGGCCAGAAGATTCAGCCGGATCCGCAGGGCAAACCGGAGACCGTCAGCGTTGTAACGTTGCTGTTAAGCCCGGAAGATTCGGAGAAGATTCTTCTGGTCAGTTCGTTAGCCACGATTCAGTTTGTCTTGCGCAACGGCTCCGATAATGTGCGGCAGGAAATCCGGCCCGTGAGTCTTGCGGAGTTGGTGGGCAGCAAGCCTCCCGCTCCACCCCCAGCGGGAGTGGTTCGACGGGCAAGCCCGCCGCCGCCACCGCCGCCCCCTC